>JANNSM010000177.1:0-4902 GCA_031402635.1 Bacteroidota bacterium
AGATAGTGGCTTTAAACCCTTGCAGCGCCCCAATTTCTGTTGACCGGAATACGGCCACACCGATGAAGTAAGCCAGGCAGGCAAAGAAGCTCAACCCAAACCAATACTTCAGGAGTCTGCTTTTCCGGAAAAAAAAGACCAGCCCGAACAGCGCCAGTGACCCTTCAATTAACCAGTTTTTCAGCGTCCAGGAAGGTGGCCAGTAGTGATGCGGTGCCCTGAAAACAAAGAGGATATCAAAAAAATGATCCGGTTGCGGAGCCGGTTCCTGATCAAAATTCAGTTTTAGAAAGAGGATCCATACTCCGGCGGTGCAAAGCCAGAGAACATTTCCACCGATCCAAACCGGCCAACCCGGCACATCTGGCAGATGCGGCTGGGCGGGAAATCCGGTGGTAAACCTTACGGTCCCGGACTTGTTGGAAAACCCCTGATAGCTTGCCGTGAGCAGTAGCAACAGCAGGGAGCCGCTGGCTAATAAGTAGAGTTGGATACCGACAACCGGTTGAAGAAAGGCAACCGGCGAAAAAATGAGAAACGTTCGCAAAAACTTTCCTCGCAGCATCCACCAGATACCCGCCATTCCCATGGTCTTAACCACATTCGAAACGAAAAATGAATTGTACCAAAGCTCATTTCCCCCGAGATTGATTCCGTAAAGTGGAAGGAACATCAACAACATCACGCTGTATCGCAGCATTTCCCGCCGGATAAACAGGCTGCTGATCCGGTCCATGAAGTGCAGGAGAAGAAGGGTACAAAGCGAATGACCAACCAAAGAAAGCAGGGCCAGATGACCGGAAAACAGCGAAAGGAATAATGAAAAAACATAGCGTTCGTTGGGGACGTGTTCGTTCACACCGCGCAGGTAAAAATCGCCGGGATAAAGCGACGGATCAGCCAGCATTTCGGCATAAGCCAGCGTTTGCATCTGATCATTTCGGCCAAACTCATAACCCCAGCGCAACAGCATCAGCGCATAGATTGAAGCCAGCATCAACAGCCGGATCAATGCGGGGTGGGTCAACAGACGGCGAATCACGGCGGCTAAGTTCAGGCATTCCCGCTAATCGGCGTGTGCATTTTGGGCCTCAGAAACTTTGCCAGCGCCAGCGCCAGAGTGTTACCAAAGCTTCCACGCCGTCGCGCCACCCAATTTTCTTGCCCTGGTCCGGTTTGCGGGGCATGTATCGGATGGGTACTTCAAGAATTGGCTCACCCAGCCGAAGCAACTTGGCCGTGATTTCGGGACAGAATTCAAAGCCTTCGCATTCAAGGGGAATTTGCTGAAGCAATTCCCGGCGAAATACCTTGTAGCCGGTAGGCTCGTCAGTGAGCCGGGAACCATAAAGCAGGTTTGTAGCCAGAGTAACCAGCCGACCGCCGAGGTAGAACCAGATGGCGCTGTACCCCCGGTTGGCGGTGTTCAGGATGCGGGAACCATAAACAACCCTTGAACGTCCGTTCATAATTGGTTCCAGCAGTGCGGGGTAATCCGAAGGGTCGTATTCCAGGTCGGCATCCTGGACCAGAATGACATCGCCATGTGCCTGGGAAAAACCACGCCGCAGTGCTGCGCCCTTACCGCGATTACTGACCTCGCGGAGGAGCCGCCAGCGGGGAAGGTCTGCGTTCAGGACGGGAGTGGCCAAGGCAGTTGAAGTTGTTGTGGCGCTCGCCAATACGGATAAAGTTGCCGCGAAATAATCTTCAAGCAATTCTCCTGTGCCGTCGGTAGAGCCGTCATCCACCGCGATGATTTCCATACGCCATCCGGGAATGACCACGGCCCGGACACGGTCCAGCAGTTGCCGCACCGTATCGCGCTCGTTGTAAACGGGAATGACCACACTGAGCAGCGGCGTCGGGGGGAGGGGGATGGGAGGAGAAAGGCGGGTTTGGGGCATCACCGGGTACCGGAGCCTGCTGTGGGGGTCAGGGCGCCAGGACAAAACAGAGGACTAAAATAAGCGAATAGGCCAGATACACGGGCCAGTTCAGGTAAGTCGAAAGGGGAATGCCGGCAACCCTGGCGTTATAGATGATTAACAGAATTTTATCGGCCAGATGGGCGACAACCGTGGCCAACGCTACGCCGGCCATGCCGAAAGGTCCGACCAGGGCCAGGCTCAATCCGACATTCAGGCCAATTTCCACTGCAGAAATCCAAAAAAGGACCGGAGTTTTTCCAAGACCGGTCAGAATGGTCTGCGGGAAAAGCATTCGTGGAATCAGCAGCAATAAGTAGATATTGAAAACGGTATGGGAGGCTGCGAATTCCTCCCGGAATACGATCGGAAACCACCATGCGCTGCTAAACAGGAGTAAAACTGATAGCGGGGTAAACCAATGCAACATGGCCGTGGAACGCTTTCTGATCATGGCCAGCGAAGTGTTCAGATCCGCGGCCACATCGGCCCCCGCAGCCGTTGAAAAAGCATTGGCCAGCAGCAGGACCAGCGGCAGTTCCCGGGCCCCATATCGGTAGATGGCCAGGGCCTCCTGGCCGAGCGCATTGCCAACGATAAACCCGTCAAGGTAGGCCGCTGCTCCACCGAGCAACAAACTTCCTCCAAGAGGCAGCGCCAGACGGAGGTGTTCTGTCCAGACCGCCCGAGGTGGCTTGCGCAGCAGATCCGGACCCAGTAGTCTGAGCAGCCAGAGCCATCTCAGTCCGGTAATCAGCACTAACCCCGTCAAACTTGCGCGAAGATCATAACCCAGTAAGGGCGGTAAGCCTGCGGCCAGCACCTGAAGGCTAAAGATCAACAAACCATAAATGATCATCTGTTTTGGCTGGTCCCGCAACAAATAGATATACTCCACCAGATAGGCGGGGTTATTGAGAAAAACAAACGCGCAAAACAAAGACCAAACGCCGGGGGGGATTTGGCCCAAACCCAGCATTGCAGCCCAGCTTTGCGGTAACAAAACGAGCAACAGCGTCAATAGGCTGTTGATCGCCAAACCACTGCGAAATGCGCCGGATAACAAGGCGGATTTCCCGGCCGGATCCGCCCGCTGGTAAAGGGGAATCAGCGCATTCATCATCCCGCCGGTCCAGAAGAACCCCGTGAAACCGGACAGCAGCATAAGGGCTTCGTAAACCCCGATGCTCACCGTATCCATCTCACTTTTGGCAAAGAGAATTCCGATGGCGAGCAAGGCGGCGTACCGCAAAACCTGGAAGACCTGAAGCCCTCCGATACGGTTCACAGAGGATCTTTTTTTACAGGAGGCGCTGACGACAATATCCCTTCAACCGGAATGCCTGCTCCCGTAAATCCGGGAAGGGTGCGTATTTTTTTAATCCGCAACCGGAGTGAATTCCCGATCACCATCAGGTCCGAAAATGCCATTGCGCCCGCAGCGATCATCGGGTTGAGGAAGCCGAATGCAGCTACAGGGATGGCAAGGACGTTGTAAAAAAATGCCCAGAACAAATTTTGTCTTACGGTTAATAGGGTATGACTGGCCAGGGCGAATGCATCAATTAACTGGTCAGGTCGCCCGCCGAGCAATACGATTCCGGCAGCTTGACGGGCAGCACGTGTGCTGTCCACCAGCGAGATTCCGACGCTTGCCTGCTCCAGTGACGGTGCATCGTTGATGCCGTCGCCAACCATTGCGGATGGGAGTTGGCTGTTGAGTGTCTTGACCAGGTGAAGTTTTTCTTCCGGCCGTTTCCCGGAATACCAGTGGGTAATTCCCAAGGTTTCTGCAACACTCCGGACTTTTTGTTCCCGATCGCCGGAAAGCAATACGGGCTCGATGTTGCGGCTTTTTAGGTAGGCGATCAACTCCCGGACTCCAGGGCGAAGGGAATCGTTGAGCAAAAGACCGGCAACCGGCAAATCATCGCAGAACAACAGGAGGTCTGCCTGGTTTTCCGTTCCATCAACCCACCTGGAAGAACCCATTTTCCATAGTCGTCCGTCTTCTGTAAAGCCCAGCACGCCGAGGCCGTGGGTTTCAGAAACCTGTTTCAACGCTACACTTTTTCGCGGACCGAGTGCGGACGTCAGGCTTCGGGAAACCGGGTGGTTGGAATGGGCAGCCAGCGCCGCAATGATATCCAGGATTTCTTCGCGCAAGAAATCCGGTTGAAGGAGGGTTACTTTTTCAAGTTGGAATTGGCCGGTGGTCAGGGTGCCGGTTTTGTCAAGAATGATACGACGCACGCCCGCCAGCTTTTCAAGGGTGCTTGCGCCCTTGACCAGGATACCATTGCGGGCTGCACGACCGAGACCAACAGCCACAGCCGTTGGTGTTGCCAGTCCCATGGCACAAGGGCAGGAGATGACCAATACGGCGATAGCTTGCAACAGGGCGGTTTTGACCGGGATTTGCCAAACCAGGCTGGCCAGTACAAAGGTGGCCACGGCAAGCACGACCACTACCGGGACAAACCAGGCGCTGATGCGGTCGGCAAGACGCTGAACAGGTGATTTATCGAGTGACGCCTCACGGACTAACCGGATGATCCCCGACAAAACAGTGTCTTTGCCAATTGCGGTAACCCGCATTTGCAGAAGCCCTGCCTTCAAAGCGCTACCTCCGGTTACCAGATCTCCGGTATTTTTAGAAACCGGCACGCTCTCTCCGGTGAGCATGGATTCATCCACTTCACCAGAGCCGCTGATTACCTCGCCGTCAAGCGGAATTTTATCGCCCTGTTCAACCAGGATATGGTCCCCGGTTTTTACCGCTCCTACCGGTACGGTTTGGGTTTGCTGCAGGCCATCGGGAGTCCTGTGGATCATGCGCACTTCACCGCCCTGCAAAGCTGCCAGGGCGCGAATGGAGGATGTTGTTTTTTTCACCGCCCGTTCCTCGATAACCTGACCGAGGAGTACCAGCGTGATGATGGTTGCCGTTGTTTCAAAAAAAAGGAAATATTGA
>JANNSM010000178.1:0-16970 GCA_031402635.1 Bacteroidota bacterium
AGGTCGCCACGATCCCTGCGTACTTCCCCGGGCAGTTCCGATCGTAGAAGCCATGGCAGCCCTGGTGCTTGCCGACCATTGGCTTCGTTACCGGGCGCAGGGACGGTTTACACCTGAGCTTAACCCTGAAAAGAACGAAGAGCCTGACGCCCCGGGGCTCCGGGATTTCCCCCATCCTGTATGGCCACCGAAGACCGGTGAATGACATGCGTCACCTGTTCATCACCGGAACCAGCCGTGGTATCGGCCGCGCCATTGCCGAAGCGGCTTGTGCCTCCGGTAAATACCGGGTCACCGGTTTTGCCAGGGGAGAAGGAATTCATCACCCCGCTTATGAACACGTTTCGCTTGATTTAAGCGATGCCGAAGCGCTGGCGGCGTATTCGTTTCCCCGGTTAACAAACGGCCTGGAACAGGTGGTGCTCATCAACAACGCAGGAAGCCTGGGCGCTGTGGCTCACATGGGTCAGTTAGATGCCGCCGTCATTGAGCGCACCGTCCGGGTCAATCTCACGGCTCCGATCGTGCTCAGCAATGCGTTTATCCGCGCCTATTCAACGTACCCGGCACCGCGACTCATTGTTCATGTGAGTACCGGGGCAGCGACCAATCCTTACGATGGCTGGGCATTGTATTGCAGCACCAAGGCCGGGCTGGACATGCTGACCAGGGTGCAGGAAAAAGAGCTCGCTTTACGAGATGACCCCTGGCCATTTTTAGTGCGGGCTATCGCGCCGGGTGTGGTCGAAACGGCAATGCAGGAAAGTCTGAGGGCGGCCGATTCTTCCGGTTTTTCCGCCAAAGAAAAGTTTGTATCCATGCATGTCGAAGGGCAGTTGAGCGATGTTGCTGCCGTTGGCGCGCGCTATCTGGAGATCATTGATGCAATTGCTGAAAATGCCGGAAGCTGGCCGGATCTGATCAGCCGGATTCCTGCTCTATAGGGATTTCCACGGCAGGTAAGGAAACTCAACCATGAAAATTCTACTTACCGGGGCAACAGGGTATATCGGTAAAAGACTTTTGCCGCTGCTTTTGGAGCAGGGCCATGATGTCATTTGTTGTGTTAGGGATAAAAAAAGATTTCCTGGGGAAGGCATTTTTAGTCATCCCCGTATTTCCATTATAGAGGTAGACTTTGGTAAAGAGAGACCGGTGGCGGAAAACGTTGCAAGCCAGGTGGCCGGTATCCAGGCAGCGTACTATCTCATTCATTCCATGAGTGATGATACCGATGATTTTCACCGGTTAGAGGAAATTTCTGCGTTGAATTTTAACAAGCTGGTTCAGCAAACGCAAGCCCGGCAAGTGATCTATCTGGGTGGAATCACCAATGAAGCCATCCTTTCAAGGCACCTTGCTTCGCGAAAGAACGTCGAAGATCTTTTAAGAAACTCCAGTGTTCCCTTAACCACCATCAAAGCGGGCATCATCGTGGGATCGGGCAGCTCATCGTTTGAAATTATCCGGGATTTAGTGGAGAAATTACCGGTCATGGTCGCTCCCAAATGGCTGAACACCAGAATTCAGCCAATCGCAATACGAAATATTCTGGAATACCTGATTGGGGTACTCGATCATCCGAAGACCTTTAACAAAACTTATGACGTAGGTGGGCCGGAAGTACTGACGTATAAAGAGATGCTTCTTCAGTTTGCTGAAGTTCGCAACTTAAAGCGATGGATTCTGACCGTTCCAGTCATGTCGCCCAGGATATCTTCTTATTGGTTGTATTTCGTGACATCAACATCCTACAAACTTGCAGTCAATCTGGTCAACAGCATGAAGGTAGAAGTGGTCGCTACCGATAATAAGCTGGAAAAGCTGCTTGGCATAAGACCGTTAACCTACAAGGAGGCGGTCAAGCTGGCTTTTCAGCGTATTGACCAGAATGATGTTGCCTCGAGTTGGAAGGACTCGCTGGTTTCAAGCAGCCTGGACAACTCCTTACTGGAAAGAATCAATGTACCCACAAACGGTTGCCTTTTCGACGTGCGAAGTCGTGAAATAACGGGGAGTGTTACCCAGGTAGTCCACAATATTTGGGAAATAGGCGGCCAGCGTGGATGGTATTACGCCAATTGGCTATGGCAACTCCGGGGTTTCCTGGATAAATTGGCGGGAGGAGTGGGCTTGCGCAGGGGCAGGAGGAGTCCGACGGAAATCAATACCGGAGATACGCTGGATTTCTGGCGGGTCCTTGTGGCCGACAAAGAGCGCCAACGGCTGCTGCTCTATGCTGAAATGAAACTGCCTGGAGAAGCCTGGCTGGAATTCATTGTTTTAGCACAAAAAGGGCAATATTTCCTTCGGCAAACCGCAACTTTTCGACCTCGTGGAGTACCCGGCCGGTTGTACTGGTATGCGGTGAGCCCCCTCCATTTTTTTGTTTTCGGCGGAATGATTCGAAGCATTATAAACTTTCAACAGCCAGATTAACCAACAGCCAGATTAGCAAAAAGCCAGATTAACCAATAGCCATATTAACCCAAAGCCATATTAACCAGCAGCAAGTTTTACAAAAAGTTAGAATAACGTGACTCCAGAGCGCCCCCATTTGTGGTACAATGCCAGGATCTGGCGGAATCAGGAGCAGCCTGCGGATGCGGTCCTGGTCGCTAACGGCCGAATCCTTGCCGTGGGGACGGAGGCGGAACTGCGCGCAGGCCAGGATATAGAAAACCAGACCGACCTGGGCGGCGCCTGGCTCTATCCGGGTTTTCGGGATCCCCATGCCCATCTGCTCTACCTGGGGTTGGCAACTTTTCAGGCTGACCTGAACGGTTGTTCAGGTCCGGAGCAGGTTTTGGATAGACTCCTCGCGTTTTCTGAGCGTGGAACGGGTTCATCGGATTGGATCGCCGGACGCGACTGGAACGATATTCATTGGCCGGCCGGCACCGCTCTGACCCGCGATTTGCTTGACCAGGTATTTCCGGACCGTCCTGTTTATCTGACCCGCGTTGACCGGCACGCCGCCGTGGTCAATTCCGAAGCCCTGCGCCGCGCTGGCATTGACCGGGACATTCAGGTTAAAGGAGGCCGCATTGGCGTTCACAACGGCAAGCCGAGTGGATTGTTGGTAGACGAGGCCATGACCCTGGTCAGCCGGCTGATTCCGGAACCGGGTCCGGAAGTGGAACGGGAATCCCTGCTCAGGGCTCAGCGTCTGTGTTTTTCCGAGGGGCTGACGGGTGTCGCAGACATGGGGTTGAACATGCAGCAGTACCGGGTTTTGCTCGCCGCCCAGCAGGAAGGGGTCCTCAAAATTCCGGTTTACGGAACGTTGACCCCGGACGCCGAAACGGAAGCTCATTATCGTCGGGAAGGGCCCTATTTTGGCGAACGGCTGACGCTGCGCGCCTTTAAATACTATGCCGACGGCGCACTGGGCTCCCGAGGCGCCCGGTTGCTGACACCCTATTCCGATGCAGCCGGACATCGTGGGTTGTGGATGCATAAACCGGACTACCTGCACCATCAGGCTGAGCTAAATGCGGCGCAGGGATTTCAAACGGTAACCCACGCTATCGGTGACGCCGCGGTTCGTTTGGCATTGGATGTGGTTGAAAAAGCCCTTCCACCGGAAGATCACCGCTGGCGGGTTGAGCATGCTCAGATTGTTCACCCGGAAGACTTGCCGCGTTTTGCCCGGCTTGGGACCTGGGCGTCCGTGCAGTCCTGCCACGGAATTTCTGACCGGAAGATGGCGATGCTTCGCCTCGGAGAGCGGCGGCTGGCCCATGCCTACCGGAGCCGGAGTCTGTTGGATGCCGGCGCCAGGCTGGTCAACGGGACGGACTTTCCCATTGAACCGGTCAGCGCATTGCGGAGTTTTGTGTCAGCCTGCCGGAGAACCGGTTTGGATGTTTCGGGCGAAGTGCCTTTTCGCCCCGAGGAAGCGCTGACCAGAACCGAAGCGTTGTTAGCCATGACGGCCTGGGCGGCAGAAGCACAATTCCAGGAGGCCGATACCGGGCGGATCGCGCCTGGTTATTACGCCGATTTTACAGTTTTGGACACCGATTTGATGAATGCCGCACCCGAAAGCCTGGTCAAGACCAGGGTGCTGTCAACCGTGGTGCGGGGAGAAACGGTCTTTTCTGCGGATTAACCCTGTAGCCCTTAATTTGGCAACCTATGAGCAACCCAAAAAATCGGGATTGGCGCCATAACAAGCCACTCGGTCTGGTCTTGATGACCGTAGCTTATGTTGTGGCAGTCTGGGCGGGTATTTTTTCGGTCAGGGCAGTTATCGCCTCGGATCCCTTCTGGCAATTCGGGATAGCGGATGTTGTGGCCACACTGGTGATTTTTTTGTTCAGTTTCGTTTTCCGCAATTCAAGTTTCTATGATCCATATTGGAGTGTAAAACCTGCAGTGGTCGCGATCTGGTTGGGCGTTTTTACCACAGGAGCCGCGGATCCCACCCGGCTTCGGATGGTGGTGCTGCTGTTATTGGTCTACGGAGTCCGTCTGACCTGGAATTGGGCCCGGGGCTGGACCGGCCTTCACCACGAAGACTGGCGCTATGAAGACCTTGCCCGAAAATCCGGCAAGGCTTATTGGCTGGTGAGTTTTACCGGCATCCATTTTTTCCCAACGGTATTGGTCTTTATGGGATGCCTTCCATTGTTTCCCGCGCTGTTAACCGGCACCCGTCCTTTCGGTTTTTTTGATCTCCTGGCCGCAGTGGTTTTACTAGCCGGAATTTTGTTGGAAGCTACGGCTGATCAGCAACTGCGCAATTTTCGGCTGACCAATAAAGACCCCCGACGCATCCTGGAAACAGGCTTGTGGAAGTATTCCCGGCATCCGAATTATTTTGGGGAAATGCTGGTCTGGTGGGGCGTTGCTTTATTTGGTTTTGCTGCAGGTGGATTTTTCTGGTACACCTTCGCGGGTGCGCTGGCAATCACCTTGCTCTTTGTTTTCATTTCCACGCCGATGATAGACCAGCGTATGCTGGAGCGCCGGCCCGCTTATGCCCAGCGCATACAACGGGTTTCCGCACTCGTACCCTGGTGGCCCAAAGGGTAGAACTGCACATTTAGCGGTCATGCCTGCATGCCCCGTCCACTTCGATCCGGATCCGCAACTTTGCTTCGTCGTTTTGTTGAAATCCTTCCAGACTGAGTCCGGGTTCGGCGGCCCAGCACTCCGCCAGGGCATCCGGCAGGTAAACGTCAATTTCTCCCTGAAAAAAATCGGCGCGAATGGCGTGTTGGTCCAGCGAACGGTGAAGGCGGCATTGCAGGGGCAAAGCCGGATTTGGACTGAAGCGAACGGAGAGCGAGAGCAACCCCTTCTTCAGAAAAGTCTCGTGTTCTTCCGGTGAAATCCGGAGACGAAGATTTTCGTTGTCCAGTCGAAGTTTCATGGTGCTTCGTTGGTTTTAATTTATGTTTTCAATCGTTCATTGCCGGAGTAAACATTGAATCTTCCCTGGCGCACAAAGCCGATTAACGTAATACCAAAATCAGCGGCAAGGTCAACCGCAAGGCTTGATGGCGCGCCAACAGCAGCAACAACCGGAATTCCTGCAGCTATGGCTTTCTGCAGCAGCTCAAAACTCGCGCGTCCACTGAGCATCAGCACATGGTTGTCCAGCGGAAGCCGGTGCTGTAAAAACTAGTGACCAATCACTTTGTCAACAGCATTGTGGCGGCCCACATCTTCGCGCAGAATGATCAGTTCTTCACCGTCGTAAAACAAACCGGCCGCGTGCAATCCGCCGGTTTCGCGGAAGGTTCCCTGAGCATTGAACATCCGTTCAGGGAGATTGATGATTTGTTCGGGTAAAAGCATCGGACCCGGGGAAACGGATTTTGGTCGAAGGGTCATCCTCACCGCATCCAGCGAAGCTTTGCCGCAAACCCCGCAACTTGACGTGGTGTAGAAGTTGCGGCGCAACCGTTCCAGATCCGGAGATTGACCGGCGTGGAGCATAATCCGGATTGTGTTGCTGCGATCGGTGATGGACAACCCGGAGTTATCGCTGACTGCTGAATCAAGTTGTGAAGGATCGGTCAGGATGCCTTCACTGACCAGAAAACCGATCGCCAGCTCCGCATCATTTCCGGGCGTGCGCATGGTGATGGATACCGACTGTTCCAGAAATCCTTCCGGTCCGTTCCATCCAAGACGAATTTCCAAAGGCTCTTCAATGGCTAACCGATCTGTATTGGAGAATGATGCCGCAGGTTTTGCTCCAGCCGTGTTTTGTCTTAGTTCCGGGCTCCCGCCCCGGCCATCCGGTTGACTGCCATAGCGCCATACTGCCCTTTCGGAACTGCCGGATTCAACCGGTTTTGACGTTGGAACCTGCTCGGCCATACCCTTAAAGTTAGCGCCAATTTCCGGGGCCATTTTGGTTGTAGAGCACCCGGAGATCTTCCGGGACCACTTCGCGGATTCGCAGCAGGCGGAGCAAGGGATAAACCGCCCTTTCGCCCTGAAGAAACAGGTCTGTAATCACCGGACCAGCGGAATTACACCAGATTCCGGTAAGAGGTTCGGGTCCAGTCCGGGAGGGATCCCGGAAAAGCACAGCATCCGCAGAGCCGGCCAGCCCGGCAGCAAGGGCAGGCAGCGGAGAGAGTGCCAAAGCCGACATTTCGGGCAAGTCGCAGGGCAAAACAAACCAATCGCAATTGCGTCGAAATTGAAAAGCGGTGAACAGCGCGCCCAGCGGTCCATGCCCCGGATGGAGATCGGGTAAAACTGGCAGTGCCGGCGATGACGTCGCGATCTGGTCTGGCCGCAGCGAAAGCCAGCAGGAATCGCAATGGGTAGCCAATAGTTGGAAAGTGCGCTCCCGCATGGTTGTGCCGTCAGCGGTTATCAGGCCTTTGTCCATCCCCATGCGGCGACTGAATCCGCCGGCGAGCACCAGGCCGTTCAACGTATATCCGGCCTTCATGCCACCAAAAGATTGCATCCCCGCACTTCGCTGTTGTCAATCCGGCCCAGGACCTCAAAACTGCCGTCAGTATGCAGGCGCCCGAGGTCGGAAGTAGCGATGAATGCACAGGAATGGACGTTGGCAAGATCGAAGACATCAATGCCCCCGACTGCTCCTAACGGAACAGTGGAAAGTGGATCGTGGAGGTCGCGGATTCTCACCCGCATCCAGGGTGGGCAGCGGAACCGTCCTTTCCCCGTGCTCCAGGCCTGAGAAAGCAATTCCGTCATTCCGTATTCACTGTGAATCTCTTTCAGTCCAAATCTCCTGGTCAGGATTTGGTGCAAATCTTCCCGGATCAGTTCCTCTCGCCTCCCTTTCATCCCGCCTGTTTCCACAATGGTCAGGCCTGGAAGTGCTTCGGTGGTTTGTTCTGCGAGGTCCAGCAAAGCAAACGAAACACCCAGCAGCATCGTCGGTTGATGCCTCGCTAACGATTGCCGGGCGAGCCGGATCAGTTTTTCATGTTCGTTCAGGAAAAATCCGCTTTCGGGTTGCCCGCTCATCGTGGCCAGGCCCTGGCACATGTAAATCAGCGAAGAACCTTCGCGTTCAAGGTAGGAGGGAAGCAGGAACAGAAAAGTCCAGTTAGAAGGGTCGCCATAAATCATCCGGAAGCCGTGCTCATAGGCATCCCGGTAAAGTCCTGCATCCGGCACTTCGTGCCGGGATGCCGAGGCAGCCTTGTAGCCATAAGGAATGCTGTTGGAAGTGCCGCTGGAGGTAAAAATCAGCGTTTCCGCATCGGCTGGTTGCCGACCTGCGCCGAATGGGGGCGCTACAGGGTCATCGTTGGTGCGGACGCGGTGGCTTCGGAAAAACTCGATGGGCAGTGCGGGGATTTCACCGGCATTTTCCAGAGATTCCGGATTGCAGCCGATGCCGTGGAGGAAGTCCCGATACAGGATATTGTTGCCGGCCTGATACCGGAACAATTCCAGGCATAACGCGTTAAATCGGCCGGGATGCTCCCGGAGCAACGTGGGGTAATTCATGGACGGTAATAAAGGCATCCCCTGTTTCACACGTTTGTCTGCCAGGCCGACCAAAGGCAAAATATCATAATTTTAAAGGTCTGCCGTTATCAGATAATCATTGCTGACGCAAAGTTCGCTCATGTACAGGCCAAATCGTCCCGGTTTCCGTCCGTTCCATTGCTGCAACCCGAATGTTTTTCGAGCCAGTGCAGTTCTAACTGCTCTTGCCGGTGCCCTGATCGCTATACCGTCTTGCGTTTCTCCGCCTGAATATCCGCTGGAGCCCGTCCTGGAATTTGTTTCCCTATCAAGCACCACCCTGGATGAAGGGCTTCAGGATACCGTTTACCTGCGATTTTCCTTTACGGATGGTGATGGAGATATCGGCCACGGCGATCCCCAGGCCGAAGAAGCCGATACTACCCGCAACGTTTTTCTGGAGGACTCCCGGGTTCCGGGATTTCCGATTTTCTACCATATTGATGCCGTGGAGCAGGCAAAGAATGTGCAGGCCATCTCCGGATTTATTGACCTGCGTTTTAACCCGGGCTTTTTTGCCTGTCTGAACCTCGAAGCACGGGATACCTTAATCCTGTCGCTGTACATTGTGGACCGGGCTGGCCGCCGCAGCAATACGATCACCACACCACCGCTCACCATCGAGTGTTTGTGAAAATTTTTGAAACCCGCCTGATCCAAAGGATCGCGGCGCCTAAAAATTAATCTTCCTCAAAGGAAGGACCATTTTTTAGCCAGCTAACGACTCCGGATTAACACCCTGGGGAATTCCTTCCGCCCAATTGATGCCCTTGATAAGAAGGCTTTGCGTGAAAAGGGCTTCCGGATCGCCCTCCGGGTGGTGGTCATACGTCCAGGTAGCTGTTTTTGGCAAGCTCATCAGAATGGATTCAGCCCGCCCGTCTGTGTCCAGACCGAAGCGGGTACCTTTGTCATACACGAGGTTGAATTCCACATAGCGTCCCCGGCGATGACCCTGCCAGTCCCGTTCGGGATTCCCGTATGAACGGTCTTTGTGCCTGGCCATCAATTCCGTGTACAAGGGTAAAAAAGCCTCTCCAACATCCATCACAAAGTCAAAGCGGGATTGTTTCGAAAAGCCTTCCGACTGATCCAGCCGGTCAAAGAAAATGCCGCCAATGCCCCGCGTCTCGGAACGATGCCGGATATAAAAATAGTCGTCAGCCCAGGTTTTGAAGTGTTGGAAATAGGCCGGATGGTGGCGATCGCAAACAGTCTTGAGCCCCTGGTGAAAGAAAACGGCATCAGCAGGAATCACATAGTGAGGGGTCAGGTCAATTCCGCCGCCGAACCACCATCTTCCGTTTTCCATTTCGAAGTAGCGGACGTTCATATGGATAATCGGTATCCAGGGATTGTAGGGATGGAGCACGATTGAAACGCCGGAGGCAAAAAACTCCCCGGGTTCGACATTCAGCGCCTGTTGAATTTTATCCGGCATGGGGCCATGAACGGCCGAAAAATTCACACCACCTTTTTCCAGAATATTGGCATTCTCCAGAATCCTGGTTCGGCCACCTCCGCCTTCCGGGCGTTTCCAGAGGTCTTCGCGAAAAATTCCCTTTTGATCGAATTTTTCCAGCCCCCGACAAATCCGGTCCTGTAAGCTTCGGAAATGATCAGCTATTTGGTCTTTGGTCATAAAAGCGAAATCAGCAGTGCAATTAGATACTGGAATTTTAATCGGTCCCGAAGTCAACGGCTATAGGGAGTTTCCGGGCCAATTGGTCTTCAAACCGGCAGAAAAATCCACGGGTCAGTCCCGGGAAACGGACATTCGGGTTGTCGATCCATGAATTGCCCACCAAATCTCCGGGTGAAAAGGGATTGGTGTATTGCAGAATGAACGGTCGTTCAAACAATTCAACATCAGGATGATATGAAATATACGTTTGTTCAAAAACAGCCGGATTCTGAACCCTGAAAATTTCCCAATTGCCGGCGTGGTTTGGGAAAAGGAGACGTCTGCCGGTCAATAATCCGGACGTACCGGCCTGTTCTTTATGCGACATGGTCTGCGCTTTGCCGGAATTACAAAAACCGGTGCAAAGGCCAAACATCAACACTGCGGAAAGAATTTTCAAACGGGTTTGAATGGATGTTATGTTGACCTGAAACATGAAAAAAAGAAATAAAGTGCCATAAAATTGATAGATATGACAGTTAATTTTTATGTTTAATTGGGTAACAGGGAATACTATGACTATTTACATTGGCAACCTCGCTTACGAGGCGGAGAATGGCCATTTGCAGGAACTCGTCGGGGAAATGGCGAAAGTGAAGCATGTCACCGTGGTCCGGGATAAGCAAAGCGGCCGATCCAAGGGTTTTGCGTTTCTCAACCTTGAAGACGAGGAGGATGAAGGCCGCGTGATCGAAAGCCTCGAAGGCCGCGATTTTATGGGCAGAAGCCTGCGGGTAATCCGAGCTCATGCCCGCACCCTCAGGATCCCTTAGCTCATTACATCCTTTCCAGCCGAGGGTAAAAATTGCCACCCAAACCAGGCCTTTCACCAGAAAGAAAAGGAACCCAAGCACGCCGAAGCGTTTGAGGAAGGTTTGCAGCTTTTTGGACGAACCTCTCCCGGAGACCGAAGGATCAGTGGATGGGTTGGTGGAATCGTGGGCACTCATGGGTTTGACCTAACTCCCGGTTTTAATTGGGCAGTATGGTAAAGGGCATCAGTAGGGAACATGGTTTGGACGACTCTTCCACAACGCTAAGACATCCAAGGCCTCCGGACGGTTCACCTGCAGAAAAGGAATTTCCCGGGCCTCGGGTTTCCGGTCAAGTTCCTCATAAATATGGCCATCGGAAAAGCCGATCCGGGAAGCGTCCTTCCGGCTGGCCGCATACCAGACTTTATCCGGCCGAGCCCAATAAATGGCACCGAGACACATCGGGCAGGGTTCACAACTGCTGTAAATGATGCACCCTGGTAAATGATAACTGGCGGTTTTCCGGCATGCCTCGCGGATAGCCAGGATCTCGGCATGGGCTGTGGGATCATTGCTTCCGGTAACCTGATTATGGCCCTGGCCGATGATTTCCCCGTCAAGCACCACCAGGGCGCCAAAAGGTCCTCCGAATTCGGCCAAGGCTCCCTGACGGGCCAGATCGATGGCCAGATCAAGAAAATAAAGGTCTTCCGGGTTGGCATTCATGACGCGCAGATGAAAATTTTGACGAAAACTTCAGACGGAGAATCAGACAGACAATTTGGCGATCCGGCGGGTGCATAGTTTTAGATGGCCGGAAAAAAGCTCCATAAAGATAACCGGCATCTGTCAAGCCTGCATGGTTGCCTGCATCTCGTGGCTGCTAACTTTGAACCTGTGGACCTGCTCACCCTCACCTCCTCTGGATTGTATTGCAAGGCCGGTGATTTTTACCTGGATCCCTGGAAGCCGGTAGTGCGGGCCGTGATCACACATGGCCACAGCGATCATGCCCGCGCGGGGCACAAAGCCTACCTGACCCACCGCGAAACGGCGGCAATCATCCGGCACCGGCTCGGGATCAATTCGGGCATTAGCTCCCTGGAGTACGGCAAGGTCATCCGGTTGGGCCCGGTCAAAGTCAGCCTGTATCCCGCAGGACATATTCCCGGATCAAGTCAGATTCTTCTTGAGCACCGTGGCGACCGGTGGGTGTTCAGCGGTGATTACCACACTTCCGGTTTTTCCGGCAGCCATGGCTTTTGCACCCCTTTTGAATCGGTGCCCTGTCGGGTATTCGTCACCGAATCCACGTTTGGACTACCCGTGTATCGCTGGCCGAATCCTTCTTCCGAGTTTGACGCCATTCAGCGCTGGTGGGCAGATAACCAAAAGTCTGGCCGGTGCAGTGTCCTGGTTGGCTACTCGCTGGGTAAAGCTCAACGGTTGCTGCACGGACTGGATCCCGTCCAGGGCCCTCTTTTTGCTCACGGGGCAGTTCGGAACATGACCGATGTTATCCGAAAGCTGGGCTATGAATTGCCGGACTTGCTGAGCCCCGAAGATCTGGTTAACCGAAAAGTTTTGCAACAAGGCCTTGTGTTGGTTCCCCCTTCGGCGATAGACAGCCCCTGGATGAAGCGGTTTGAACCTTTTTCCCTGGCATTTGCTTCCGGATGGATGCGTATCAGGGGACCCAGAAGACGACATGCCGCCGATCGGGGATTTGTACTTTCTGACCACGCCGATTGGGATGGACTCAACGCGGCAGTTGATGCCAGCGGGGCTGAACGCGTACTGGTAACCCACGGTTTTGCAGATACATTCAGCCGTTGGTTGAAAGAAAAAGGACTGGATGCCGAACCCCTGCAAACGCTGTTTGAAGGCGAAAGCGGTGAAATCCGGGAAGGAAGTCTCCCGGAGGATGACCCTTTAACCGAACCCATCCCTGACCCTCGCTTGAGCAAAGAGCCAACACCTGGTGAAAAAGGTAAAGGGAAGCGCCCTTCATGAAAGCTTTTGCCGAATTGTACCTGGCTTTAGACGAGACCAATAAAACAAATGTTCGGTTGGAAGCGCTGGATCTGTTTTTCCGGACGGCCCCGGAGCAGGATCGGTTGTGGATGCTGGCATTATTCAGTGGCCGCCGGCCCCGCCGGATTGTTGCCGCTGGCCGGCTTTCTTTGTGGGCGGCCGAACAAGCGGGAATTCCCGCGTGGTTGTTTGAAGAAAGCTATCATATCACCGGGGATCTCGCGGAAACCGTTTCGCTGTTGTTGCCTTTGCCGGATCGTCCGGAAGAGCGATCCCTGAGCACTTGGATCACCCTCCTCCAAAGCTGGCGAGGACTGCCGGAAGCAAGCCTTAGGGCGCAACTCCGGCTGGCCTGGTGTGTTTTGCCGGAAAACGAGCGAATGCCCTTCCATAAGCTGCTCACCGGCGGCATGCGACTCGGCGTTTCCACCAACTTGGTTTTTCGCGCGTTAGCCGGCGTTGCCGGGCTGGACCCTGCCGAAATTGCCCGACGGCTGACCGGCTCCTGGCATCCGGAAGATCTGGACTGGGAATCGCTGATCGCTGCAGAAAGCGGCGACAACCGGCATCAACCGTTTCCATTTTACCTGGCCACATCGCTTGAAGCGGGACCGGAAGAATTGCCCGGTGCGCCTTCCGATTGGTTTGCCGAGTGGAAATGGGATGGAATCCGGGCGCAATTGCTTTACCGGACGGGATCGGTGCAGCTTTGGTCGCGGGGAGAAGATCTGATAACGGCGTCATTTCCAGAATTTGCACTGCTCGCGGGACGCCTCCCGGAGAGGACCGTTCTGGACGGTGAACTGGTGGCTTTTAAGGATGGCAAGCCGATGGATTTTCAGGAGTTGCAAGCCCGTCTGGGCCGGAAAAGTGCCAGCCGGAGCCTGATTCGGCGCATTCCGGTACTACTCATGGCGTATGACCTGCTGGAATATGAGGGCGAAGACTGGCGGCAAAAGCCTTTTCGCCAGCGTCGGGCCGACCTCGAAGGGATCGTGGCTGCTGCGAACATGCCATCGCTGCTCCGGATTTCTCCCGCACTTGCCTGCAATGATTGGGCTGCCGCGCATGAATGGCGCGGCAAAAGCCGTGACCAGGGCAGTGAAGGACTGATGATTAAGCGGATGGAATCGCCTTACGGAGCCGGTCGCCGGCGCGGGGACTGGTTTAAATGGAAAGTGGATCCCTACACGGTTGACGCAGTGCTGATGTACGCTCAGCGAGGGCATGGCCGGAGAGCCGGTTTATACACCGATTTTACGTTTGGCATTTGGAGAGGGCAGGAGTTGCTTCCGTTTACTAAGGCTTATTCCGGTCTGAATGATGCGGAAGTGCGCGACGTAAATAATTGGATCAAGTTAAATACGCTGGAACGCAAGGGACCAGTAGTGATCCTGCCTCCAGTGCATGTTTTTGAAATTGCTTTCGAAGGAATTGCCCGGTCTTCGCGACATCGCTCCGGTATAGCGCTCCGCTTTCCCCGCATCTACCGTTGGCGCAGGGACAAGCCGGTTCAGGAAGCCGATCGCCTGGAGGAGCTGGAAAAACTATTGAGTCAGGTTGCCCGAAAGGCCCCGCAACCCGGAACCGGAGACCTCTTCAAAGACCTGCCCTGATTAAATACGGCTAAAAGCTGCCGTTTTCACGTTGGCCTGGCCCCTTCTTTTTTTCAACCCGCTTTGTGACATCGGCTCTTTTGATTGCTAATTGAAGGAACAGGGCCTTTCTGTGTAGATCTTGTCCGGTCAGCTTCGGGGTTTGTGACGGGCATACCAAAACGGGTTGAATGCCTCATTACCGATAGCAGCCTGCCTATCTGGGCTGCCGGCCTTGCTATCAAATGCAGGTGACGCAAGCCAACAACTTGATGATCATGCCCTTGAAAATTCCATTGAAAAATATACCGGCCTACTATTGCCTTTTTCGAAACCCTGAAGGATATTGAATTCAGGCGTTGGAAATGATGTGGATATTCTCTCCAAATCGTGTGCTGACTCGCTTAACGGAAATCATCCAATTCATCACCGGGACCTGAAGAGCAGTGACTGGAAAGGGAAATCGGGGAAAAGCGCACGGATAAGAGAGCATTTCAAGCTGATAAAAATTTCAACACCAGCGAAATAATCGAGCAAGCTTAAAGAGAGGAATTAATTAGAAAACAAAATTTATGCTGAACCGGAAAATTCGCGAAATGAAAACCTTTAAACTGCCCAGCTCGATTTCCTTTATCAAGGACAACAAAATGATTTATGGCGAATACCTGGCCAAAATGGAAAACTGCATCTGGACCATCGGCTATACGCGAAGGAACAGCGGTGATTTTGCCATTTCGGTGGTTGATTCCGATTATGAGGCAGCCAAGGAGCAATTGAAAAACGAATTGATCCGGCTCGGCCAGTTCAACTGATCCACCCGTTTACGCATCAACAACAGTTCACCCCGGTTCCGTGGAGCCGGGGTTTTAATAACCTCAAGTTATAGTTTCAATAAATCCTGTAACTCTTTAAGCTTCAATAAACTTTCAACCGGAGTTAACTGATCAATATTCAGGCTCCGCAGCGCTTCCCTGACCTTGCCGAGCGCAGGATCCCCGACTTCAAAAATGGACAACTGATAAGGACCGGCAGGCATCTCCCGCAGGGTTTCCGCAGCCTGTCCCGGCAGGTCTGTCCCGATCCCCTGCCGCTCCAGTAAGTCGAGTAACTCGCGGGCACGATTCACCAGAGTTGTTGGCATACCCGCCATCCGGGCCACATGAATCCCGAAAGAATGCTGGCTTTCACCGGGCTCAAGTTTGCGCAGAAAGATCACCTGGTCTCCGGATTCAAGGGTACTGATGTGAAAGTTGTGCACTCGGGGCAGCCGGGTTGCCAGTTCATTGAGTTCATGGTAATGGGTGGCAAACAAGGTTCTGGGTCTGAAATTCCCCCAGTTATGCAGGTACTCGGCCAGCGACCAGGCAATGGAAATGCCGTCATAGGTGCTGGTTCCCCTCCCAATTTCATCCAGCAACAGCAGGCTTCGTTCGCTTAAGTTGTTAACGATGCTCGCTGTTTCCAGCATTTCCACCATAAAAGTGGACTCGCCCCCGGAGATATTGTCGGAGGCACCAACCCGGGTAAAGAGTTTGTCAACAATGCCGATGCGGGCTGACGTGGCCGGAACAAAACTCCCGCACTGAGCCATGAGCGCAATCAGCGCAGTCTGTCTCAATAGCGCGGATTTTCCACTCATGTTGGGACCGGTGATCAGGAGTATCTGGTTGTTATCGCGGTCCAGGTCCAGGTCATTGGGCACAAAAGCCTGGTCGGGAGGCAGTAATCGCTCAATAACGGGGTGACGGCTTTGACGCAGTTCCAGCGTATCGCTCAAGTCAACTTCGGGGCGGCGGTAGAAAAAGTCCAGTGCATTACGGGCAAAGCAGCAAAGCACATCCAACCGGGCGAGAATGCCTGCATTGCCTTGTAAATCCTGCATTTGAAGGCTCACCGCTTGGCACAATTCTCCAAACAATTCCGCTTCAAGAAGACTGATTTTCTCTTCCGCTCCCAGAATTTTCTCTTCGTAAATTTTGAGTTCCGGAGTGGTATAACGCTCGGCATTGACCAGCGTTTGCTTGCGCGACCATTCCGGCGGCACCTGGTCTTTATGCCTCCGGGTCACCTCCAGGTAATAACCGAAGACATGGTTAAATCCCACTTTCAGCGAGGATATGCCGCTGCGTTCCGCCTCTTTCTGCTGCAGGGCAGCCAGATAATTCCTCCCGTCTTTTCCGATGCTTCGCAATTCGTCAAGCCCGGGGGAATAACCGGCTCGAAACACTGCGCCTTTGCCGGTTTGTGCAGGCAATTCGTCTTCCAGAGCGGTCTGAAGCTGGTCAAGGAGTTCAGGACAGGGAGCCAGGCGGCCGGCCAGTCTTTCCATTTCCGGATGCCGGGTTAGCCCAAGTGCTTCGCCAATTGGGGGAATTGCGTGTAGCGCGTGGCGAATTTGTCCTAAGTCACGGGGTGTTGCCTTGCCCATGGCAATCCGTGCCAGCGTCCGCTCCAGGTCTCCCAGACCTTTGATCCGTCGCACCAGGTCAGTCCTCAGGTCAGTTTCCTTCAACAGGCACTCCACCGAGTCCAGCCGGACGGAAATTCGCTCAATATCCAGCAAGGGAAGCGCCAGCCATTTGCGCAGCAACCGGGCACCCATCGGCGAAGCGGTTCGATCCAGAATATCCAAAAGACTTTTGCCATCCGGGTGGTTGGACTCCAGCAATTCCAAGTTGCGCAATGTGAAACGGTCCAGCATCATATGCTGTTCCGGGGAAAGGCGTCGCAACCCGGTGATATGGGCCAGACGGTGGTGTTCTGTTTCACCCAGATAGTGCAATACGGCACCCGCCGCAGCAACCAGTGGCGATTCCCCGTCAATTCCGAATCCTTTGAGCCCGGCTGTTTTGAAGTGGTTGAGCAGGCGATCCGTGCCAAATTCCTGGCTAAAAATCCAATCTTCCTGGGGGTAGGCATAGT
>JANNSM010000179.1:0-3470 GCA_031402635.1 Bacteroidota bacterium
GCCTCCCCGCCCGCCGCAGCCTGCCCGCCGCTCTTCCGCCCAGGGCCCCGCCCGCCGCAGAACTCCCCTGTCAATTGCGAGTATCTTTACCCGCATTCCCCGCTTTTTCGACATGGCAAAAAAGAAAAACAAGCGCGCTCAGGAGACCCGCCTGCCCCTTGATCAGCAACTCATTCGCCTGCTGGCAAAATCCGAAACGCCGGTTACCGACAAAAACCTGATTCGAAAGTTGTCCGATCAGGCCAATGCGGCCAAGGTGATGGACCGGCTGCATCGCCTGGTCAAAGCCGGCGATGTGCTCGAAACCCCTTCCGGCAAATTCAAACTGCACACGTCAAAGAGAGAACATGTTGTGTTGACGGGCATCGTTGACATGACCGCTTCCGGAAGTGCCTATGTGAAAATCCCAGGTATGGATTCCGATGTGTTTATTCCGCAGGCGAAGACCGGCCGGGCCTTTGATGGCGACAAAGTTCGCGTGGTGATCACGGACCGGAAAGGCCGCCGTCGGGTAGAAGGGGAGATCGTTGAAGTATTGCAGCGCGCCAAAGAGCACTACGTCGGTACCTTGGAAATCAACCGGGGTTTTGCCTTCGTGGTGCCCATGAACCGCCGGGGAATGCGGGATATCTTTCTTCCTCCCGACCAACTGCTGGAGCACACGGATATGGAACACGGCGACCGGGTGGCTGTGGAAATAACCGACTGGCCTCACCGCTCGGGCAATCCGGTGGGCCGTATTGTCCACGTGTTGGGCCCCGCCGAGGAAAACGACACGGAAATGCGCTCAATTCTTCTTTCCGCCGGTTTTCCGTTGTCTTTTTCTCAGGAAGCTATGGAACTCGCCGAAAGTTTTCCGGCCCATGTCTCCGCAACGGACCTCAGCGACCGCCGCGATTTCAGACCGGTGACCACCTTCACAATTGATCCGGCAGATGCTAAGGATTTTGACGACGCCATTTCTATCCGGGAATTGCAACCCGGGCGCTGGGAAGTGGGCATTCACATCGCCGACGTCAGCCATTACGTTCTGCCCGAAAGTCCACTCGATCAGGAAGCCTACAAACGCGCCACGTCGGTTTACCTGGTTGACCGGGTCAACCCGATGTTACCCGAGCGACTGAGCAATGAACTTTGTTCATTGAGACCCCAGGAAGACAAACTGGTGTACAGCGCTGTTTTTGAACTGGACGCCAAAGGCAAGATTCATCACGAATGGTTTGGCCGCTCGATCATTTATTCTGACCATAGATTTACCTATGAAGATGCGCAGGTCGGTCTGGAGCAGGGCGAAGGGCCCTTCGCCCCGGAGTTAAAAACGCTGAACAGTCTGGCGGAAAAGCTGCGGGAAAAGCGCTACGAAGAAGGGTCAGTTTCTTTTGAAACCGAAGAAGTGCGTTTCCGCCTGGACGAACAGGGCAAACCGCTGGGCATTTATGTTAAAGAGCGTAAAGCGGCCCACATGCTGATCGAGGACTTCATGTTGCTGGCCAACCGGCGCGTGGCTTCGTTCCTGGCCGGCATCCGGGAAAAGGATGCCACGTGGCCTTCGGTGTACCGGGTTCACGATCTGCCTGATCCGGAAAAGCTGCGAACTTTTGAAACACTGGTTCGCGAGTACGGTTATAAACTCAAGTTGCCCGACAACCCGGAAGAGTTGCCCAAAGTGCTGAATGCTTTTATGCGCGAACTGGATGGTCAGCCCGAACAGGGTATTTTAAACCGCATGGCTGTGCGATCTATGGCCAAGGCGATTTATACCACCGAAAACATTGGGCATTTCGGGCTTGGCTTTGAGTATTATACCCACTTTACCTCGCCAATCCGGCGATACCCGGATATTCTGGTTCACCGGCTGCTGACGCTGGCGCTTCAAAAAACGGCTGGAATTGAAGGGGGCACCCGTCCCGATAAAAACCGGCTCGAAGAACAATGCCATCATTCAAGCCAGATGGAGCGGCGGGCCATGGATGCGGAGTACGAATCCATCAAATACAAGCAAGCTGAATTTCTGCGCGATCGGGTGGGGGAGGAATTTGAGGGGAGTATTTCGGGCATCACCACCTGGGGCATTTTTGTTGAATTGAAAGAGAACCGTTGCGAGGGCATGATCCGGCTTGACAGCGTGGGTTCCGAATTTGTGCACAATGAAAAAAAGAATACGCTCTACGCAGTTGATATTGAACGCTGGTTCAAGATTGGCGACCCGGTCCGCATCCGGGTCAAAGACGTGAGCCTGGCACGCCGCGAAATGAATTTTGTGCTTGCCGATCAGACGGATGAAGAATCCTCTGCAGAATAATTCGAATAAATACAATCACGCAGCAACGGAGCTGCGCGGGCAGCGGGCAGTCACCGCTCAGATGGCGAAAATCGCAAGCCCGATGATGGTTGCTGCCAGCAGGACCATGCCCAGGTAAAGCCAGCGCAATTGCACGGTCTGGGCTTTGCGGAAGCGCTCCGATGCTTTCCGTTCCAAAATGCGCCTAACCACCAACTCGGCGCGCAATAATGCGGTTTCGCCTTTGATCACGTAGTCGGTGGCTCCGAACTCCAGCGTATTCAATCCCACCTGCAACTGATCCTGTGAACTCATCATGATCACGTCAACTCCTTTGCGGCGCTTCTGGATTTCCTTTAAGATTTGCAGGCCGTTGCTTGCCCCCGGCCGGATCCCGTCCAGGTGGTAGTCCAGGATGATGATTTCCGGAGCTTCGTCCAGTTTTTCCAGGCAATTTTCGCCACTGCTGAACAATTTAATTTCCAGCGTGTAGGGCGAATTTCTATCCAGGTAATCCTTGAGGAGCAACAGTTGCTTGGTGTCATCGTCAACCAGGAAAATGCGGTGGGTGATGTTCATGGGGCGAAAGGATATTGACGTTATGGTTTGGATATTTCCCGGACCAGGTCCAGGGCAGCCCGGATCTCCCGGCTGAGTTGGTAGATAAGCGGTTCCAGTGCCGACGTGTCACGATGGTCGCGGGCATCCCGTTCAACGGCTTCCAGCCGGGCGTGAAGGCTTTGGCTGCCAATGAGTTGCAGGGTGCTTTTAAGCCGGTGGGCATATCCCCGCACGTCGTCCCATCGCCCGGCAGAGGCTGCCTCTTCGAGCCTGGCCAGTTCTTCCGGCGTTTCCCTTTCCATCGTCTGCAGCAGTTCAAGGCGAAGGGCCTGGTTATCTCTGGTCAGGGTTTCCAGGTAGCCCAAATCAATTTCCGGCTCCGGGCTCACCGCGATCGCGGCACTTCCCGTTAACCCGAGCAGCCTGGCCATATGCTGGTAAAGCGCCAGCGGGCGCACCGGTTTAGAGAGGCAATCATCCATACCGGCGGAGAGGCAGGCTTGCTGCTCATCCGGCGAAGCAAAGGCCGTCAGGCCGAGTACCGGCAGTCGGTGCTCCGCGCCGTCAATTCGTTGCCAGACGCCAGACCGGGCCCGTGGCAGGCAAGTCGGGCGGGTCGATGTGCACG
>JANNSM010000180.1:0-2146 GCA_031402635.1 Bacteroidota bacterium
CAAGCAGGTTTGCGGCCAGGAGGGTCCGCTAAAGGCAGTAGGGTTGCTTGGAGCTGGCACGGGATTGTGGAAAGCACCCAATAGTGGAGCGACAAACTCAACCAACTTCACCGGGCTGCCGGGGGGTTACCGAAAGCCAGACGGAGTCTTTGCCGGTCAAAGTGAAATGGCTATTTGGTGGAGTAGGAATTCTGCCAGCCCAGGGGAGGTTTGGGGAGGACGTATTTACAACAACAGTACAGAGGTCAACATTGATGCCTTTCAGGTCAATAATGGTTTTTCCGTCCGCTGTTTGAAAAATTAATACAGACCTTATCGATCAACCCTATACTTGCCACCATCGGTTTTGGGCTATTCAAGTTGCATGGGAACTTCTAGCAGCAAGACGCGCGATCCGGGAGAAGTCTGCAGGGTGATCGCCTCGGTTTCCCAAACTCCGAATCCATCGCGCTTATTTAACTCCTGGTCGCCAACGCGGATTTGCCCGTCCAGTAAAAAGACATAGACGCCATTTCCACCTTCATGGAGAGCATAGCGGAGCGAAGTCTCCTGGTCAAAATGACCGAGGTGGAACCAGGCATCCTGATGAATCCATACCCCCTGATCACCGGCTGAAGGGGAGAGCACCTGCACCAGCGTATTGGGTAACTCCGGAATCCGCAGCTGGTCATAGCGCGGCACAACGTTCTTCGCCTTTGGAAAAATCCAGATCTGCAGGAACCGGACTTCCTGGTCATTGCTGTTATTAAATTCGCTGTGCTCCACACCGGTTCCGGCGCTCATGACCTGAATATCACCATGCCGGATGATGGAATTATTGCCCATGTTGTCCTGATGAACCAGTTCGCCGGAAAGCGGAATAGAAATAATCTCCATGTTTTGATGGGGATGCCGGCCGAATCCCCGGCCGGGAGCGACCGTATCGTCATTGAGCACTCGTAAAACCCCGAAGTGCATTCGCTGCGGATTGCGGTATTCCGCGAAACTAAAAGTGTGGTAACTCTGAAGCCAGCCATGATTGGCAAATCCCCGGGAATTTGCGGGATGAAAAACAGTTTTCATAAAGGCCGTTAAGGGCGTGGATGTCCGTTCTGATGTTCCAAATGACTAGTTCCGTTGTTGGGCCGTTCGTCAGGTCCGTAGTAACAACTCAGGATTGAATCCATGACCTCCTGACCGCTGGCAATGCGGGTAGCCTTATCCCAGGTTTCCTGTGACAACAGTTTGCGCAGCGGTTGTGGGTGCTTAGAAAGGTGTTTCATCGCCGAAGCTAACTTGCGATCCCATACCTGGTAATAGCGAAGAAGGTCATCCGGGTAAACCACCTTCCGGCGGGTGCCCTCGTCCATGCCTTTGAAAGGCCTCGGAACGTTGAGGTAGCCGTAATCATCGGTGAGTTGTTCTCCAACTTCAATGTCCCGGATAGCCACTTCAAATTCGTAGGCCGTAGTCAGGCAGTTGGCGTTGAAACTGTGATTCACATACCGGCCAATGTCCCAGCAAAGCACAAAATTGCCTTTGTTGTTTCGATAAGTATAGGTGTCCAGGATTTCCTGGTAAATCGGGTCCATGGCTTCCACGTCCATGGGGGTAAACTCCCGGTCCAGTTTGTCCAAAGCCCAGGTAATGGTGCCTTTGGGAATCGGTTTGGTGGCAACCACGCCGTAGCCGATTTCCGGTCCGATGTAACGCAGTTCGGTGTGTGGATGAATCATGTTCAGTGGCTCGTTTTTCTAATGTTTTTTTTGGGTAATCCGGTCTGGTTCAAAATGAGCGGGAACGCCTATGCCGGGTAAATCCGGTGGGTAAAGAACCCCTTCCCGGCATGGAATCAGGTTTGCAAAAGGATCGTTGATAATGTCGAAGTGGCCATCGAGGTCTGCATAGATGATATTGGGGCGCGCCAGGGCGACATGAAGGCCGGCTGCTATGCCCAGGGCCGATTCGTCCATGCAACCGAGCATGACTTCTACGCCGGCCGAACGGGCTACCGAATTGATATGCAGACTTTCGGTGATTCCTCCAACTTTCTGGAGCTTGATGTTGATGAGGTTGACCCGGTCGTTGCGGGTAATGCGAAATACATCCTGCAAGGTCAGCAGGCTTTCATCTGCCATGACGGGGACCGAACGGACCTGAGTCAGTC
>JANNSM010000181.1:0-4511 GCA_031402635.1 Bacteroidota bacterium
ATTCAGTTCATAGTAAGGTGCAAGCGAGGAGATTCTTTGCTGAATGTCAAGAAAGCACTTCAGGCAGTTTTGTCTTTCCACGCCCTCTTTCAGCGGCCAGGAAATGACCACTTCGTCACCGACATACTGGTAGATTTCGCCGCTGAATCCGGAAATGCTCTCGGCGATATCCGAAAAAACATCGCGGAGTAACAGAAAATATTTTTCGCTGCCAATTCGCTCCGCAATGGTCGTTGAGGATTTCATATCAAGAAAAAGAAAAATCCGCTCTTCCAGTCGCGGTCTGTGATAACGGCCCATCAAAAATTTTCGCAAAATCCCCGGACCGAATTTATCATTGACCTGAAGCATGAAAATGGTAAACATGGTAATGACCAGCCAAAGAAGAAAATAGGCCAGAACCACGGGAGTAAACATCCTGACCACTGCTACACTGATGAATGACACTCCGATGAACGCTTCTTTTTCCTGTATATATAAAAATATAGTTGATGTAATGAGTGAAACAATAATAAAAATAAATATATAAGAAAACAAAGTATACATTAAAGACTGACGGAACGAATTCCGGCGAAATACTGTCCGGTGAATCCTTACCAGCATGAAACCGCCAAAAATTCCCGCCATCAAACCAACAAGGGAATTGACTAAAAAATTGATCAGAACATTGTTCTCCGGAACAGGTCCGAGGCTGAAAGATGCGCTCCAGATCGCCTCGTTGTAGAAGGTGATGTACCAGTTGATCAGCACATAAGCCAGGGTGATGTTGGCTACGGCGCGCAGTTCTCCATAGTTCCGGGAAATTGCCATAATGTTTGATTGGATGTCGGTCAAACAAAAACCGAATGCAGGTTGAACGACGGATGAAGATACGGGCACTTTAAAAAACAAGTCAAATTCATTGCGCTTGTAGCCAGGATACCATTCTTGAACAATAATCCCAAAAGGGCTATCCCTCCTGATTTCCACCCTTGGCGTACTGCTGACAATCCTTCCAGTCCGCTTCATAATACTTGCGGACGGCTTCCAGGTCCTCCCCGGAGATCAACGGAGCAGGCTCCGTCCAGCCCGGGGGAATCAGTTTCGCGGCATAAAGCACGCTATAGCAGGCAAGAAGGCGGCTGCGCCTTGCCAACCAGCCGGTGCTGCCATGCGCAATAGGTCGGGGGAAAAATCTGCGACTTACCAAGCGCATAATTTTCAACTGATGCTCACTGTACGAAGTGTGAACCGCGTCAAGTCTTGCCTGGGCCGGCTTAAATCCGGCGTTCAACGCCGATGCCAGGCGGTTCAGCCATTCCTTGGGGTCTTTTCGTAAGTCCTCATAAAAAAAAACGATCGGGGGCTTTCCAAAACACTGCTCCAAAAAATGAAGTTTGGGCAAAAACTCACCATCGGAGAGTTTCCAGAGCCCCGCGTCTTTTTCCACATCCAGAAATTCCCGGAAGGATAAAGGACTTCCATTTTTGATATGGCGGCGGTATTGCGAAGCAAACCAGGAATCCTGCCGGCGCAAAACAATCAACGGCCTGACCTGGAAACTGCGCTCTTCGCCCAGCGAACTCCGGAACCACTGACATTCGCGGATAAGTTGCTGATCAAATTCCCGACTCACTAAAAAACGGCCAGTACCTGCACGCCTGATCCGCTCCGGCGCATGCCTGAATTGCGTTCGCTGAACATAGGTTATGCCCGTTAACCGGGGAAAGAATGCGTACTGCAGGTAGGTGGACGCTGCTTTGCCAAGGCCGACGTGGAAAAAAATTTCCAACGGTCCGCCGGGAGCCTTTGCCTGAACGGCTCCGAAAGGCTTCATCAGAATTCGCGGTTCTGATCCCAGGCTTCCAGGTAATCCGCAACACGACGGACAAAACTTCCCCCGAGGAAACCGTCCACAACCCGGTGGTCGTAAGCGTGGCTGAGAAACATCATGTGTCTAATACCGATGAAGTCACCCTGCGAGGTCTCAATAACGGCAGGTTTTTTGCGGATTGCTCCTGCAGCCATGATAGCAACCTGAGGCTGGTTGATGACCGGTGTACCCATCACATTGCCAAAAGTACCAACATTGGTTACGGTGTACGTGCCGTCCTGAACTTCTTCCGGTTTTAGTTTGCCAAGCCGGGCCCTGCCGGCCAGGTCATTCACCGCTTTGGTGAGCCCGAGGAGGTTTAGCTGATCGGCGTGTTTGATCACCGGAACAATCAGGTTGCCGTTTGGCAATGCTGCCGCCATTCCGATGTTGATATCTTTTTTAACGATGATCCGGTCGCCATCAACTGACACATTCACCATCGGGAAATCCCGTATGGCCTTCACGATGGCTTCGATGATGATCGGAGTAAACGTGATCTTTTCGCCGGTCTTCTGTTCAAAGCGCTGTTTGATTCGCTCCCGCCATTGCACGATGGCCGTCATGTCCGCCTCCACAAAGGAGGTAACGTGAGGCGATGTATGCTTGGACCGGACCATGTGTTCGGCAATGAGTTTTCTCATCCGGTCCATTTCGATGATCTCCACGTTGCCGCTGACCGAGACTGCTGCCTGGGTTTTAACGGGTTCGGCAGTTTTGTTCGAAGGAGCCGACGCCGCAGGAACTTCCGGGACTGCTTTAATGAGCGGTGCTACCGAAACAGGAACCGTTGGGGCCGCAGCCGTCGCAACGCCACGGTTTTGCACATAATCAAGAATATCGCGCTTGGTCACCCGGCCTTCGCTGCCTGTACCGAAGAGGTTTTCCAATTCGCCCATGGAAATACCTTCTTGTCGGGCGATATTGAGGACCAGCGGACTGTAAAACCGACCACTGCCGCCGGAGTCAGGCCCGGCACCGCCGGCGCCATTGGCTGAAACAACGGGAACAACTGCGCCCACAGCCGGTGCCGCTGCAGTTGCCATTGCTTCATTAACCGCGGCTCCCGCCTTGACCACCGGTTCCTGAACGGGTACTGGTGCTGAAACACCCGCTGAACCGGTTGCCCCGGTGGTAATTACCGCAATGATTTTACCGATTTCTACCGTTTCTCCTTCGGCAAACCGAATTTCCTGCAAGACGCCGGCAAAAGGTGATGGAACTTCAGAATCCACCTTGTCCGTGGCTATTTCCAATACAGCCTCATCGAGCGCCACGGCATCTCCGGGTTGTTTGAGCCATTTGAGGATTGTGGCCTCCATGATGCTTTCGCCCATTTTGGGCATAATCAATTCTGCCAGCGCCATTTATACAATAATTTTATCTATAATTCAGGGCACTTCAGTATCCCCGAAAGCCGCATAAAGCTACGGATTTTCCCGCCGGACACTACGCCAGCGAGGCCCGGTAGTCATGCTCAAGCTGCCGATCATCCCGACAGCCGTTCTGTTGCTCTTTCTGTTGCTTCTGTTCTTTTTGTTTTTTCAGGCTGTTTCCGGAATTCGGGCGTCAAAAAGAGAACGAAAACGCTGCTGTATCAGGTATCCCAGCGCAGGAGATCGCCGTCGAGTTGCCCGTCCATTAAACGGCGAACGGCATTCAATGCCGCCACGGAGCTCAGCTCCATATTTACATTTCGGTCTCCGGGAAATTCGACCCGCCTGATCCACCAACCTGAAGCCGTAGCCACCCCGATGTAGACCGTTCCCACCGGTTTTTCCGGCGTCCCGCCATCGGGTCCGGCAATACCGGAAACCGCTGCCACAATATCGGCTTGAAACACCCTGAGCGCACCGGACAGCATCTCCCGGACCGTTTCCGACGAGACCGCACCAAAACGCAACAACGTCTCGGGATTCACACCGAGCAACGATGATTTGGCTTCATAACTATAAGCGGTAACTCCTCCGCGAAACCACGCCGAACAACCCGGAACCCGTGTTATCCTACTGGAAATTTTTCCGCCCGTACAGGACTCTGCAACACCGAGCTGCCAGCCCCTGGATGCCAGTTTTTTCAGGATCGCCGCTTCGAGACTGTCGTCGTCGTAGCCGTAAACATAACCGCTCAGCCTGGATTCAAAAAGGGTCAGCCAATGCTGCAGTTCCACTCGTAAATCTTCAAGTCCCGGACCGCTACCGGTCAGGCGCAGTTTCACCAAACCGATGCTGGGCAGGTAAGCCAACTTGATATGCGGCGGAAGGGAATCCTCCAAATCAGAGACCTTTTCGGCAATCATACTCTCGCCGATTCCAGCGGTGAGCAGATGGCGGTGCTGGACCGGAGGCAGAGCAAACTGCCGGCGAAGGCCGGGCAGCACCTGTTCAGTCATCAGGTGTTTCATTTCATGGGGAACACCGGGCATGGAGACCAGGATCTTTCCCCCGCGATCAAACCACATCCCGGGCGCCGTGCCCCGGCGGTTGACCATTACCCGGCAGCCATCCGGCACCAAAGCCACTTCGCGGTTCAGCGCACTCACGGGCCGACCCCACTTTTTGAACAATCGTTCAATTTCTTCGAGCACACCAGGGTGCTCCACCAGCGTCATTCCAAAATAAGCCGCCAGGGTTTTTTTAGTAATATCATCACGGGTGGG
>JANNSM010000182.1:0-9265 GCA_031402635.1 Bacteroidota bacterium
CAGGCTTTCCGTAACAGCCGCCTGATTACTTATGAACGGCATTCCGTTCGAAATGTGGATGTTGCTGCCGTAACCAACGAATATGACCGGATTTATAACCTCGTTTTCGCGACCGGGCGCTGGTTTTCGAGCAATGAATCGCAGGGTGGGCAACCGGTAGTTGTGCTCGGAGCAACGGTAGCCGAAGAACTTTTTCCCGGAAAGACCAATCCGGTGGGCAAGGAAATCCGGGTATTGGGCCAGAAAGTACGCGTCGTTGGCGTGTTGGCCAAAGAAGGAGAGAGCCTGGTGGATTTTTCCAATGACGAATGGGCGATTTTGCCGTTCGAATATCTCCGGCGTTTTTCCGATACCGATGGTCCGTTCGCCGACAACATGATCATGGTTCAGGCGGGCGACGGCATCAGCAATGCGGCCGTTATTGAAGAGCTTACCCCTATGCTGCGCTCCATGCGACGGCTTAAGCCGATGGAGGATGACGATTTTTCAATTAATGAAGTAACTGTGGCCACCAATGCCCTGAAACAGAGCTTTACCATCCTGAACGTGATCGGATTTATTATCGGAGGTTTTGCACTGCTGGTGGGGGGATTTGGCATTGCCAACATCATGTTTGTTTCCGTTCGGGAAAGGACGCCAATGATCGGTATCAAAAAAGCGCTTGGCGCTAAAAACCGGTTCATTCTTATTGAATTCCTGATGGAAGCTGTCATACTCTGCCTGATCGGGTGCTCGATCGGCTTACTGATGGTCTGGGGGTTGCTGGGCGCGCTGGAAAAGGCCGTTCACTTCGAGTTTGTGCTCAGCGGTCAGAACATCCTTTTCGGCACGTTGGTGTCCACGTTCCTTGGCCTTGCTTTCGGTATTATTCCGGCCTGGATCGCATCGCGTATGGACCCGGTTGAAGCCATCCGGCAATAAGAAATTACGCTTCAGATGGGTCAATAAAGATTCACAATCGGATCAGGCCTCTGGAGACCTCCTGGCTTTAACCGGAGTGGGCGCAAACTGACCGTTTCCGTTTACCTTCTCTTTCTCGTCAGTATTCTTTTCGTCAACTTTCTTTTGGTCAACTTTCTTGCGGTCCTTGAGAAACGCCACTTTTTCTGCAAGAATAGCGCGTGCCCTGGGGCTCCACCATTGGTCAAGGGTATCTTTGTTGGCTACTTCAAAATCAACGCGCAGAGAGGCAACAAGGTCGTGACGAAGGTGCATTTTACTTTTCTGCCAGGCTTCCGGATCCAGATTTAGATAAGTCTTCATCTTTTCTTCGGCGCAGCTAAGCACATTATCCGGCGAGGCAATTTCATCGATAAGCTGGTACATAAATGCTTCCTCCGGGCTGAAAAGCCTGCCCTCTGTGAGAAACAGGTAAGCCCTGCGATTGCCTATCCAGTAGGAATACAACTTAAACAGCGAATCGGGGACCACAATTCCCACGGCGATTTCATTCATCCCGGTCTTATAATCCCCTTGGGCCATGATCCGGTAATCCGTACAAAATCCGAGTACGCAACCGCCGGCCGGTGAATGTCCGGTTATGGCGGCGACAAGAGGTTTGGGAAACGCTACAAGCTCAACCATCAGCACAAAAAAATCGGTCCAAAAGTCCCGTATTTGTTTGCGGTCATAATCATAGAGTTCTATCAAATCGAACCCCGCGCTGAAAAAGTGTTTCTTACCCGTCAGGATAACTCCGCTAATGGATTTGTCTTCCTGGAGCCGGTGAAAGGTTTCCCGGAGCTCATCCACCATTTCGGTATTGATGGCATTAACCGGACTGCGGTCAAGTTGCACAATGGCATAATCGCCGTTAGCGCTGGATCGATTGGAAACTTTAAGCGTATTCATCGGACAGAGGGGTGTCGTTACTTGTAAAAAAAACTTAATAAAACCACATGATAATCTGTAAGGTATGCATAATTATTTTACGCTCATACCCTTAAAATGCGTTCTATCACCCTCCCTGAAAGTCGTTATACCTGAAAATACCTGACTTAAAGGTCGCAATAAAACGGCCAACATCATCTTAGGGTTCAAATTTTTATCCAGGATTGTTTACGAATAGTCCAATAGAATAGATTCGATTAAACCGGAATATGAACAAACTCATTACAATTCCCGTACCAACAAAGAGTATCTGCTTACTTTCCCGGACATTATCGGTTGTCCGGGCCCATTTCTACCTACCTGTTACAATGCTTTAACTTTATCCACAGGATGTCGATTTTTCATCATTTTACCGGAAGGTTGAGATACTTGTTCATAGCGATGGCATGTTTTGTTCCGCTTGTCGCTCAAGCCCATGTGAAATGGTTTACCGATGGCTCCTATGCCGATAAGCCGGTTGCTCCTTCGGACGTTTTCAACCCCTTGTTTTTCAAAATTGCCGCGCTGACACTCTTGGTCGTGATTTTTGGGGTTTGGCTTGACCACCGGATCAAGAACTTCAATGGATATAAAAAGATTGACCGCTGGCTAAGCGACCGCGCCGACAAAGCCGTGCTCGTATTGCGAATTGCCCTGGCCATGACGCTGCTTCTTTCCTGGCAGGACGGCTCCATGCTCGTCCCGAACGTAGGTATAAAACAAGTCTGGATTGGCTGGTATCAATTCGCCCTCGCTTTTTTATTGATTTTTCCCCGAACAGTGCCGATAGCCGGCTTGGGTACCATTTTTCTTTATATCCTGGGCGTTATAAATTTCTCCGGTTTCCATATGATGGATTATGCCCTGTATATCGGCGTGGGGTGGTATTTGGCTGTTTCTCAAAGCAGCAATAAAAAATTGCATAAATCCGGTCTTGCGGTCCTGTATCTGACGGTCGGTTTTTCGCTTTGCTGGGTTGCGCTTGAAAAATTTATCTATCCGGAATGGGCCTATCAAATCATGGATGAGCGGAAGCTCACAATGGGCCTTGACAATGCATTGTTTCTAACCGGTGCTGCCTTTGTTGAATTTGGTCTGGGATACCTGATGTTGATCTGTATGCTTCAGCGTCCTTTGGCGGTGCTCGTTTCCGTTGTCTTCGTCATCACCACCATGGTTTTCGGAAAGGTTGAAATTATCGGACATACTCTTTTACATGGTTGCCTGGTTGTTTTTTTGCTCGAAGGGCCGTCAGCGATCAACAACCGCATCAACCGCTACCTGAGCAACCTGCCTTCGCGCATGGCTTTTGCCACGGTAGCCATGCTCGCAATCTTTCCGGCACTTTTGTATCCCTACAGTGCATTGGCCACCAAGAAATACGACAACCGGATGGGTAAAACCATGTACGGCAGCCACCACGAACATATCCCGTTAGAATTTCCGGAGAACTTGCCAAAACCGGATATCAAGCTCGAAATCACGGAAGACATCATGGGCGGTTATAACCTGCACCTGATCACGGAAAACTTCCGATGGGCGCCCGATCATGCGGGCAGATCGCAGGTTTTTGGAGAAGGGCATGCCCACTTGTATTTAAACGACGAAAAGGTTGCGAGAATTTACGGGGAGTGGTACTACCTGCCGCCTCTTCCCCAGGGCGAGTATGATGTAGAGGTCAGTTTGCACGGAAACGGTCATGAACTGCTGACCTGGGGCGGCGAGCCTATTGACGATGTTCAGACTATCGTCGCTCCAAAGATTCGTGAAGACGAAATGCCTTCGATCCGCTGATGGCCGACTAACTCCCGGTGAATACGACCTGATTCCCCAAGCTGTTTCCGTAAACTGTTTTCGGATAGCTGAATCGGGCTATCCGCCGGCGATGAGCCGTCCTGCTTCTTCCTGCAGCTTTTCGCGGTTGACCGGCACCACTCCCAATTGTTCGCAAACCTGTCCACCGGCCAGATTGGCCAATCTGGCCCAGGCGCTGACATCCAGTCCTGCGGCAAGCCCAAGTGCCGCAATGCTGATTACGGTATCACCGGCTCCTGAGACATCCGCAATATCCCTGCGATGGGCAGGGTAAAGCCGGCTTTCGCCGGTAACTTGTAAAAACAATCCCTTTTCGCCCAGCGTGATCATGGTCACGGCGTTGTCGAGGCGTTCCCGGATAGCATGAGCAGCCGCATCCAGGTGTGCGGGGTCGGCGGTTACCGGCATATCAGGCAGGCTGTCAGACACCTCTCGGAGATTGGGTTTGAACAGAGAAACATCCCGGTAAAGGTGAAAATTAGCCCGCTTGGGATCCACACAAATCGGGATGCTGGCGTTTTTGCAGGCCTGTACCAGCGGCGGAATGGTTTCTGCCGTCAACACCCCTTTGTCGTAATCCTGGAAAATGGCAGCCTGCACCTTCCGGTCACCCAGGGCGTTTCTAACAGCGGCCAAAAGCCGGGAGGATTCTTCAGCATCCAGTGCGCGAACTTCTTCATCATCTACCCGCATCATCTGTTGGTTGCGGCAAATGATCCGGGTTTTTACGGTGGTCCTCCGCGTTTTGCTGCGCACAATCCAGTCGGTTTTCAGGCCCTGGCTTTCCATGAGATTCAGCAGACGCTCCGCTGCAGGATCCTGTCCGATTACGGTGCAAAGACGGGGTTCGGCGCCCATAGCCACCAGGTTCAACGCCACATTGGCAGCACCTCCGAGGCGGTCTTCGCGCCGGTGTACATGAACTATCGGCACCGGTGCTTCCGGGCTGATGCGGTCCACGCCGCCATGGATATAAGCGTCAACCATAGTGTCACCAACCACCACCACCGGCATGCCCAGAATGCGTTCAAAAAATCCGGGCAGATCGAGATCGGAATGCATATTGGGGGGGGTTATCGCAGCGTTTTGTTTCCGGAATGTATGCACGTGCCGGTTAACTGGCGGCAATTGCAGGTCAGTCGGTTAGTCGGGATTCGAAATTGCGGATTCGCCGGATGGCTTCCACCAGCAAATCATCGGATGTGGCGTACGAAATACGCAGACAATCCGGTGCGCCAAAAGATGTACCCGACACCACACCGACTCCGGCGCTTTCCAGCAGCATCCGCGCAAGCGTATCCGCATCGGTAATTTTTTGCCCATCCAGGTGCCGGCCAAACCAGTTGCACACCTCTGGAAAATGGTAAAATGCCCCCATGGGGGTATTGGTCTTCCAACCGGGAATATCGGCTAAAAGTTTTCCAACGAGGTCTCTGCGCCGCAGAAAAGCATCGCGCATGGCATGGGTGGTTTGCTGATCACTGTCCAGCGCCGCAATGACCGCCCGTTGGGCTATGGAGCAGGTCGCGGAGGTGTACTGCCCCTGAAACTTGCTACAGGCTTTGGCCAGGTCCAAAGGGCCGCCCAGATACCCGATTCGCCAGCCGGTCATGGCGTAAGCTTTGGAAAGTCCGTTGACCGTAGCCACACGATCGGTCATCCCGGGCAGCGCACCGATGCTGGCGTGTGCCCCGATGAAATTGATGTGCTCGTAGATCTCATCAGAGATCACAAAAATCTGTTCATGCTTCCGCAAGACTTGAGCCAACCCCTCAAGCTCCTTTTGGGTGTACACCGAGCCAGACGGGTTGCAAGGGCTTGAGAAAATCAACAGCCGGCTTCGAGGCGTGATGGCCGCCTCAAGCTGGGAGGGCGTAATCTTGAAATTTTGTTCAATTCCCGACGGCACCACCACGGGCACTCCTTCGGCCAACTTCACCATGGCCGTATAGGAGACCCAATAAGGTGCGGGGAGAATGACTTCATCGCCGGGATTGCAAAGACAGAAAACAGCATTTCCTATGCTTTGCTTTGCCCCGGTAGAAATCACGATTTGTTCCGGGGTAAAATGCAAGGCGTTTTCCCGTTCAAACTTGCGGCATATGGCTTGTCGCACGTCCAGATAACCCGGAACAGGGGTATAACGGGTATAGCCCTGATCAATCGCTTCTTTTGCAGCCTGACCGATATGCGCCGGCGTGGCAAAGTCCGGTTCCCCCAGGGTCAGGTCCACGATATCACGGCCCTGCTGCCGGAGCTCCCGGGCTCGCATGGACATGGCGATGGTAGCGGATTCCGGCAGGGTCCGGATACGTTCGGCAAGTTCAGTCATGCAGGTACAATAAAAGGTGGAATCGACGAGTTTTGACGCCCAAAGATAGCCAAAGCCACAAGGCTCCGGCATACGGAAAGAACCTGGGCTATCAGAATGTTATCGCCGCTATCTTTCGGCAAAATCAAGCACTTTAAATTCAACACGCTGGTTTTGGCTGCGCCCTTCTTCCGTGGCATTATCCGCGATCGGGTTAAGGCTTCCGTATCCCACCCAGCGCACCCGGTCTGTTTCATAGCCGCGTTCGTAAAGGTACTGGGCCACACTACGGGCTCGTTTTCGCGATAATTCCCTGCAGAAACTTTCCGAACACCGGTCATTGGTGTGCCCGCCTATTTCAATGCGCAAGGCCGGATAGCGGGACAGAAGATCGGCCACGCGATCCAGTTCCCGGAAACTGGTCGGCAAAAGCGAATCACTGTTAACCGGGAAGAATATTTCACGCATCGGCACCACCTGCCCCCTTTTTAACGGGATCAGTAACAGGTCTCTTTCCTGTTCCGAGTATTCCTGAACCTTGCTCAGGTCAAGACTTTCCTGCAGGGCGAAATAGCCTTCCGCCCGCGCTTCCATCCGGTACGATTCACCGAAAGGCAGGATCACGCGGTACCGCCCATCTTCCGGAGCCGAACGGGCCAAACCCGCAAGCGAGTCGCCTTCCGATATGGAATACCGTATTTCAGCGCTCAGCGGTTGACGGCTGATGGCGTCAAGCACCTGACCCCGCACCAAAACCACCGGTTCGGGCCGGATGTTTTCAGGCAGGGAAACCCGAAACAAATCCGTCCGTCCAATAGACTGGTTTGCCGAGGCAAAATAGGCGAAGTCCCCCGAGGCCGGAACGGTATAATAGGCTTCCATTTCACCTGTATTCAAACCATTGCCCAGATTCAGCGGCTCTGACCAGGAGGTCCAGGATTCGTCGAGCCGCCGGCTCATGAACATGTCATTGTTGCCATAGCCCGGAAATCCATTGCTGCTGAAATACAGGGTCCGCATATCGGGAGCCAGAAAGGGAGACATCTCCAGGCCGGCGGAATTGATGACCGGTCCGAGATGCAGCGGGGCAGACCAATTCCCGTTGTGCATCCGGAAACTGGCATACAGATCTCGTTTGCCTTCCGTATCTTTTCTTTCGATAGCCATCAGAATCACTTTACCATTTGCTGCGAGCTGATACTCCCCGTAAATGTCCTGGTTGTAGTAGTCGAGAATTTCTACGGGTTGCGGCGAAGTCCATCCGTCAAGCGTGCGCTGGCTGAGCGAAAGTCCACTGGTCAATTCGCCGCCTTCGTGGTAGGCATTGCCGAGCAGCAGGGTATTGCCGTCAGGCGAAATGGAACAGACGAAATTGTGGGATTCGTTGTTGAGCGGGGGACCAGCGTTGCGGGCATTTTTCCAACCGGTGGCACTGTCCACTTCGCTGATCCAGATGTCGTCATGGTTGCCCTCTCCAAGATTGCCGGGGTGATTTTTCCGGTCAAAGTAGAGCGTTTTGCCATCGGGAGAAATGACCGGAAAGACTTCGTCATAAAACGAGTTAATCCGTGGACCCAGGTTCTCCGGCTTTGACGTCCATTCCAACGCCGGCAATTCCCGGATAGGCAGCGGAACAACTTCCGCATGATCGGCAATACCGATGGCATCAATCTGGTGCAGCGCAACCGAGTCCAGCGACTTGAGCACAACCATAACGGCTGTTACGTCATAGTTTGTCCGGGGAAAGGTAACGGCGAGCATCCGCCCGGGTAAAGGTGACCCTGACCGGGCGTGGTCCAGCGTATCATCGCGCAGGTAAACGACCTGGGCCTGGTTTTCCCGGTCAAAGAGGTAAATGGTCAGGACAGCTCCGGGTCTGGCGTTTTCTCCAACCAGCACTTGTTGCGCCGGCATGGGTTTGGCAAAACCAACTTTGATCCATTCTTCCGGCAACCGCGACCGCATATCCGGCATCCAGGCCACCGCACTCATCCCGGTAGATGGCAGCTTGTCGGGTTTTCCCAACGCCTGTTTTGCGGCAAAGACTTTTTCGCCGGCTTCTGTAGAAAATCCAATCACCTGACTGGCCCATTGCACGGATTCGATGTTTTCAGAACCCGCAGCCGCCTTTGCATCCGGATGGATGTTGGCAGCCTGGGCATTCAGCAGCGCAGGTTGGGCCAGCCATATGGCGAGCATCAACGCATATAGCGCGTGAAGTGCGCAATCTTTCATTCCACCCGAATATCCACCCTTTGGTTCAAACGGCGGCCTTCATCGGTATCATTGTCTGCTATCGGGCGATCCTTTCCGTAGCCTGACCACCTGATCCTGCCTTTATCCACCCCTTTTTCGAGCAGAAATTCGGCAACATGCCGGGCGCGGGACTCGCTCAGCCGGTCGCAGAATTTTTTGTCGCAGTTGCTGTTGGTGTGTCCTTCAATGAGAATCCGGGCTTCGGGATTGGCCTGCATGGCTTCTGCCAGACGCAGCAATTCCGGGTAGGATTCGCGGCTGATCACCGGGGAGTTAACCCGGAAGAGCACGGTTTTCAGACTGAACATCGAACCCGGCTCCAGAGTAATTTTTCCAATTTGCGGAGCTTGAAAACCAGCGGGATAGAGCTTGAAATCCCGGCGGCGAACCCCGGTATTGCCGGCCATGTCTATCTGCAGCGAAGTCACCAGATCCGGGTATCCTTCCGCGTGGATCCGGATACGGTATTCCACGCCGTCATCTATTCTGATTTTGTATTGGGCATTTACCGTCTCCTGTGAAATTCGGCGCAGACTGTCCGAAGCCATGCTGATGTCTATGCGGGCCTGGAGATAGCGCCCGTTTGTGCCGTCCTGAACATAACCAAACAGCATAAACCGGCCTTCAAAAGGGTAGGGGATACCGGCTTCAGTTTCCGGGACTGCCGGAGGGGTGACTTCAAGATGTTCTTTCAGGGCAATGCGCAGCAAGTCCGTGTTGCCCAGCTCATCCGCTACCCGGGCAAAATAGCCGTAATCTCCAGCGGGATCGGCAACGAAGTGGCTCTCCCAGCCGGGGGTGTTTACATGGGGACCGAGGTTTTCCGGTTCGCTCCAGTCTGTCCAGGAAACCCCAAGGCGGCGGCTCAGAAAAATGTCCTGTTCGCCGTACCCGCGGTGAGCGTCCGAACTGAACAGCAGTAGTTTGCCATCAGGGCTTAACCAGGGAGGCACTAATTTCGTGAGAAACGCTTGTGGCGGTGGTGTGCATGTCGTGGTTGGTAGTTGGAACGTA
>JANNSM010000183.1:0-3110 GCA_031402635.1 Bacteroidota bacterium
ACTGTCTTTGCCCCTGATTTCGATATCTTCCTGGAAATCGCCGGGAATGCCGTCAACATTGATGCGGAACATGGAACTCGCCCCGCCGGCAAGCTCAATGCTGGATATCCTGACGGCCTGGTCGTTGGGGTTGAAAACCAGAAATTCCCGCGTGGCCGAACCAACGGTAGTAAATACCGTGTCAAACTGTACCGTGTCGGTAGAAAATTTCAGGGTAGCCCCGGGATCATCGGTAAAGACTTCCTTCCGGCAGCCCGCGCCGGCCAGGATCATCAACCCGAGCAACAACAGCGGCGCGAAGTCCAGCAATGCATCCCGGGTTTGCCACCCCCGCTTCTGTTTGGTGGAAATGGAACGCTGCGAATGGATCCGGCGTGAAAAGAATCTAAAAACGGCAGTCTTCATAGGCGCCTTAACAAACGGGCAAAAAATGGTAATAGCGTGCAGCGAAGTTAGGGCTATTGCCTGAGCCCTCCGCCGTCATTCGGCAGCGGCAAGCGCGAGAACAGTGACCCGGTATCCGGCATTTTTCAGCAGATCGCCACAAACCTCCAGGGTTGCCCCGGTTGTCATCACGTCATCAACCAGCAGCAGATGGGGAGCTGGGCTGCCTTGCGTCAGATCAGGACCGGATGCAGAAAACCGCCGGAAACCTTGTGCTACCTGTGGCGGCGAGCCAAGGGATTTAGCAAGATCAGGACCGGATGCAGAAAACCGCCGGACACCTTGTGCTACCTGTGGCGGCGAGCCAAGGGATTTAGCCAGATCCGGCCCGGGTGCATAAAGCTTGCGGACACTCTCCCAACGCTCAAACCGGTCTTTATGGGTTTGGGACCGCCCTCCGGGAAGTTTCCGGAGAACCCGGTGGTGAACGGGCAGCCCGGAAACTTCCGACAATCCCTCTGCAATTTCCCTTGCGGGATTATAACCCCTTGCAGCCTCCTTTGCCGCGATCATTGGTACGTAAGCAATACCATCAATGCCGGCAATCGCCCCGTCCCGCAATAAAGATTCCCCGTAATAGCTCCCGCAGGCTTTGGCCAGTTCGGGCCTGCCGCGGTACTTGAGTTGGTGCAGCAACGTGCGGACCGGCCCTTCGCCCGACATATGCCAGCAAGCCCAGGCCCCGTCAACATCCAAGCGGCCCCAGAAACGCCGCACCAGAGGATTTTCATCTGGCGGTAACTGATGGTAACCGGTCTGTGGAAGGTCGGATTCGCAGCGAAGACAAAAGAGGCTTTCCCCGGCCGACAATACCGTTTCACAAGCCCCGCAATTCACGGGGTAAAAGAGGTGCAGAATTCCCTGCAGGTAATCGTGGAAGAGCGCGCGGGTTGCAGAGAACATAAGCGAAAGCATGAACCGGATTTGAGCTTGTCTATATTCCGGTCAGGCCAGCAGGCGGGCATAGACTTCTTCCACTTTGCCCACCGGTTCAAGCCGGATGTTGTACTTGCCCGGATCAATTCCCTTGATATTGAATCGGGACACGAAAATGCGCTGATAGCCGAGTTTGGCCGCTTCGGCTATCCGCTGCTCCACGCGACTGACGGCGCGCACTTCGCCGGATAAGCCAACCTCACCGCAAAAGCAAGTTTGCAAGGGCAGGGGAAGATCTTCATAAGAACTCATCACCGCCGATACAATGCCCAGATCAATGGCCGGATCTTCAACGCGTATGCCGCCGGCGATATTGAGAAAAACGTCCCGGTTGCCCAGCGCAAAACCGCAGCGCTTCTCCAGAACCGCGAGCAACATGCTCAACCGCCTAAGGTCAAACCCCGTTGCGCTTCGCTGCGGGGTTCCGTAAACGGCCGGGCTGACCAGCGCCTGGGTTTCAACCAGCATGGGGCGCAGACCTTCGAGGGTAGCTGCGATAGCGATACCACTCAGCGGCTCATCCCGCTGTCCGAGCAAAATCTCCGATGGGTTGGCCACCTGCTGCAGTCCATTTTCCCGCATTTCGTAAATCCCCATTTCGGAGGTGGATCCAAAACGGTTTTTTACAGTTCGAAGGATGCGGAACAAGTGGTTGCGATCGCCCTCAAACTGAAGCACCGTATCCACCATATGCTCGAGTACTTTTGGCCCGGCAATAGCTCCTTCCTTATTAATGTGCCCGATCAGAACCACGGGAGTATTGGTTTCCTTGGCGAAGCGCTGCAGTTCTGCGGCACAGGCGCGGATTTGTGACACGTTGCCCGCCGGAGCTTCAAGGGTATCTGTGTACAGCGTCTGCACGGAATCCACGATGATCAGACCTGGCCGCACTTCGCGCACCCGTCGGAAAATCCTGGCAATGGACGTTTCGGTAAGAATCAGCAGGTCGGGATTGTCCGGACCGATGCGGTCGGCTCGCATCCTTACCTGGCTGCCGCTTTCTTCTCCCGAAACATACAACACGGTTAATCCCCGGATATGCAGGCCAAGCTGAAGCATGAGGGTGGATTTGCCAATTCCGGGTTCTCCGCCGACCAGTACCAGGGAACCCGGCACGATTCCCCCCCCCAGCGCCCGGTCCAGTTCCGGATCGGCCGTGGGAATCCTGAATTGCTCTCCCGCTTCGATCTCGCTGAGCCGCAACGGCCGCGCGCCGGACCGGGCGCTCCCCCGATCCTCCCCTCTGTCCCTTTTGCCGGCAGGTCCACCGGCTGCACCGGAGGCAAATTCCCCCGCGCTATCGCCGCCTGCACCAGAACCAGCCGAACCCGCAGAAGCCGCCCATTCGCCCCCCCAGGCAGCCGATGCCTGTTCCGCCTTTTCAATAACCTCCTCAACATAGGTATTCCATTCCCCGCATGCCGGACAGCGCCCAACCCATTTCGGGGATTCGGCGCCGCAGGACTGGCAGAAATAAGCGGTGCGTGTTTTGGCCATAACAGAAAACAAAAGATTGCCGGCTTATGGGCGGTGATTCGCCCCTTGATGCAGCCTTCAAAATTGACGGGAAATGCGCGGACGAGCGAAGACCACGGTGATTTCGGTGCATTTTGTGGATAATTTGACAAGGACTGCCTGCAATCCGGGCGGGTTCAACAGTCTTTTGCGAAATTTACCGTTGCTGCGAGGCCAGGCTCCACTTTCGACCTAAAATCCTGGTCCCGATCTGT
>JANNSM010000184.1:0-7986 GCA_031402635.1 Bacteroidota bacterium
TGCATCCCGGAAGACACGGCTATCCGCCGAATGGAAGCGGTGCTGTTTCCCATCTGGCAGGACGCCTCCAAAGAAGGGCGCCGCCGTTTTCCCCATGAATTTCTATACGATGCTCTGCTAAGCGGTGCGTTGGAAGAGCATTATCAGATTGACCCTGCAGACAGTTGGATGATGGCCGCCGCCGAGCGCGACCTGCCGATTGTCTGCCCGGGCTGGGAAGACTCCACCCTGGGCAACATTTTCGCGGGCTACTGCCTTGAAGGTGACCTCAACCCCGGAACGATGAAAAGCGGCATTGAATATATGATGGAATTGGCCCAGTGGTACCGGGCCAACGGAAAAGGCAAAGGGATCGGCTTTTTTCAGATCGGAGGTGGAATTGCCGGTGATTTCCCGATCTGCGTGGTTCCTATGCTCCGCCAGGACCGCGATGAAGAAGACATCCCGTTCTGGTCGTATTTCTGCCAGATTTCCGATTCCACCACTTCTTATGGCTCGTATTCCGGTGCGGTGCCCAATGAGAAAATCAGTTGGGGCAAGTTGTCTATTAATACTCCGCGCTTTGTGATTGAATCCGATGCCACCATTGTAGCACCACTGGTTTTTGCCTGGGTGCTGGGATGGTAGCAGGTCCGCGAGGCGCGTCGGGCCCGGGTGAATCCCAAAAACAAAAGCCGCCAGGCGTGGCGGCTTTTACGTTATCGGTGGTGGTGCGGGCAGGAATCGAACCAGCGACACATGGATTTTCAGTCCATTGCTCTACCAACTGAGCTACCGCACCAGAGCCTGAATGCGGTCATTTTGCAAACAGGAGCACAAATATAGGCAAACACAGCACAATGGCACATCGCCCGGGACGGGCTGATAAGGCGCTTAAGCACCTCTTTTTAACCGGGCCTGGCAATCAAAATCATCAATTCAGATAAAAATACAGGGAGAACAACCACTTGAAATACCTTTGCATGTTGTTAGGACCCTTGCCCATGAAACTCATACGTCTTTTCGCTTGCTCTCTGCTCTGCTTTTCCGGCTACTTTTCCGTTTGTAAGGCACAGACCCTGAACCCTGTGCCCGTCACTCCGGCGGCAGTTGCAACACCCGCTGTTCTGGGTAAACCGACCCTTTCGAACCAACTCCGGGAAATGATAGAGCGCGCAGCTACTCAGGAAGATTTTCGGGTGATCCGGCAGTCTTCGCTCATGCAGTTCCAGGCCAACCTTTTGGATTCGCTGAGCCAATTGCACCAGTCCCAGGCCCGAACCAAAGCGCAAATTGCGGATCTTGACAAGCGTCTGAAGAAAACGGAGGAGCTGCTGATCAAATCCGAAAGTGCATACCAGGAACTAAGTTCCAAGCGGGACAGTATGGAATTGTTCGGCATGCCGGTCAACAAAGCCAGCTACCAGACCATTGTGTTGGTGCTGATCGTGCTGTTGATGATGAGCACCGGATTTTTCTACTACCGGTTCAGCAGCCGCAACGGAGTAACATCTCGGGTCGAAAAACTGCTACACGATACCCAGGATGAGTTTGATCAGTACAAGAAACGCGCTATAGAGCGCGAGCAGAAGCTGAAGCGCGAACTCCAGGATGAGCTGAATAAAAAGTCCTCTTAGGGCACCGACAAACCCGGGCAGGAAGTCTCATCGCTAATTTTGGGGCGGCCGTTTTTGGGGCGGCTATTTTTGCTAGCCGTTTTTGGGGCGGCCACATTTGCTAGCCGTTTTTGGGGCGGCCACATTTGCAAACCGTTTTTAGCGTTGTCTTTTTTAAACCGTTTTTTTAGGGCAGATCATGAATCAAAAGTCTTCAACGGATTTAGTTCCCGGTCACCTGTTACAAACAGAAGGATGGTCGGGCCCAGGCTACAAGCCAGTCGTGGACTACCAAACCTGGCGCACGGCGCTGATGAATTTTGCGCCCAAATACCGACCGGAAGCACTCCGCGTCATGGAGGCCCACCGGGAAACAGACGAGGTTTTCGTGCTGCTGAAAGGCCGATGCACGTTGTTTTTTGGCGAGCGGAACGGCGGTGGTGAAATTGATCAGGTTTTTGCAGCCGATATGCAGCCGGGAATAGTTTACAATGTTCGAAAGGGCGCTTTTCATACCCATGCCCTCAGTGAAGACGCGGTGGTGCTGGTGGTGGAGAACGCCGATACCGGAGACCACAACACCGATTTTTGCACCATCAGCGAGCAGGGCCTCCTTGTTCTGCAGAGAACGCTGGAGACCCTGGCCCGCCGTGTGCGCTGAACCCAGACTCTACGGATTGTCATAATCCGCCGCCTGGGTCTTACTCAGTTCTTGCTTTCAAGTCTTTGTGCCGCCTGGGTCTTTACCGGCATCATCATCCATGACCTGCTCGCGCTCTTCGTTGGAAAAGGAGATTTTGGCATCCACGAAATCACTTGTTCTGAAAGCGTGGATCTTTTGGTTCATCAGATCCATGGTATTTCCCCATGACTTTCCGGAACGACCAAATTGCATAATGCTTTCGCTTTTGAAGCCATAACTCGCCGCTTCCCCGACGGCTTCCATATCGGAGCTTAGAAAAACGAATTGCCAGCCGCCGGTATGCAATTGGTCCATCATTTTACTGACTTCGGCTTTACTGTACTGGCGACTGGCGTTTTCCTGGCCATCGGTCATCACCACAAAGAGAATCTTTCCGGGACGCGTTCCCGGAGCCAGTGACGCCAGGTCCATCGCTGTCGTGTTCATACCGCGACCCAGGGCATCCAGAAGAGGAGTGCTGCCGCGGGGAGAGTAGGTCTGCGCGGTCAGTGGTTCCACCTCTTTCAGGGGCTTGAAATGATGAACGACCTCAAAAGGATTAACGGTGTCAAACTGGACAAAGCTCAGCGTGGCGTCTTCGGCCAGCTTTTGCTGTTCCAGTAAGAAACTGTTCCAGCCGTCAATTACGGCCTGGCGAATGCCCGTCATAGACTGGCTTCGGTCCAAAATGAAAACAATGTGTGTGCGCTCTGCATTCGATGCATTCATGACAAAACTATTTAGGGTTAGAAAATGAAAGGGATAAGCCCCCTTTTAGACCGGCTTGCGGCCCAAAGAAGACTTGGGAAGTTGCAACCACCAGCGCAACGATGGTTACCGTGAGAAAAAAATTCCGGAATTTGCCCGCTTAAGCGTAAGCTTATATATGAACGGAAGCGGCGATAAAAATCGTAGGCAATTAACGCGCATTATGCCGTTCAAACAACCTGTGTTAATAATTCCAGAAAAATAATTTTGCTGCACAGGAACGGAGAACGTTCATTTTCCGACCCTGATTTCCGGTTCGGGCACTGCGATTCACCAGCAGAGATTGGCCATTCACCTTTTGTTTTTCCCCATTCACCCCGATCGAAGTAGAACGATCAGGTTAACCGGGCCAATTTGGCTTCATAAACCGGTCAGCCCACCGGCAATCAGTGCGGCTGAACCCCAAAAACCCCGACGATGCAATTTCGAAATCTGTTACCGTTTATTCTGCTTTCCATGTCCGCATTGAACGGACTTGCCCAGCAAACCATTCGGGGCACCGTAGTGGATGAACAATCCACCTCACCGCTGCCCGGCGTTACCGTTTTTGTTTCCGGCACCGATCCCATCATCGGCACGTCCACGGACCTTGACGGCCGCTTTGAACTGCCTGGCGTGGCCATCGGCCGTGCCGATCTGGTCTTCAGCTTTATCGGCTATGAAACCAGGACTTTACCCGGCGTACTGGTCAATTCCGGCAAGGAAACCGTGATTGATGTTCAGTTAACGGAAAAAGTCCTGGCCATTGATGAAGTCGTGATCAATGGCGACAATGGCCAGCCCGGTGAAGCCCTCAATGATATGGCCACCGTGAGCGCCCGCCAACTTTCGGTTGATGAAGCCCGGCGTTACTCCGGAACCCGCTCCGATCCATCGAGGATGGCCCAGAATTTTGCCGGTGTCTCTTCTCCCGGTGATGACCGCAATGACATCATCATCCGGGGCAACTCACCGGCGGGAGTTCTCTGGAGAATGGAAGGCATTGACATCCCTAACCCCAGCCATTTTGGTACGCTTGGAGCAACCGGCGGTCCGGTAACGATCCTGAACACCAATAACCTGAGCGACGCGGATTTCTTTACCGGGGCTTTTCCCGCTGAATACGGCAATGCCACCGCCGGGGTTTTTGATTTGGGGTTGCGAAACGGCAACACCGCCAAACACGAATTCCTGGGACAGATTGGCTTCAACGGTTTTGAAGCGGGTGCGGAAGGTCCGTTATCGGGGAATAAAAATTCCTCCTATGTGGCCAACTACCGCTATTCCACCCTTGGCGTGCTGGAAGCGATGGGCCTCGATTTTGGAACCGGGTCCTCGATTCCTCAATACCAGGACCTGACCTTTAAACTGAACCTTCCCACCGAAAAAGCGGGCCGCTTCAGCCTGTTCGGTTTTGGTGGTGTTAGCGACATCGCCTTTTTATCCAGCGAAAAAGAAGTGGATGCCGAAGCGGTCTTCGGCGATGACGGCCTTGACCAGGTTTTCAAGTCCAACACCGGCATGGTCGGGTTGAACCACACCTATTTTTTTGACGAAAACACCTACGGGCGATTCTTCCTGGGCATTTCGGGATTCCAAAGTACCGGCAACATTGATTCCATCAGCACCGAAGATTTGGAAACCCTCATTGATCTGACCGACTTTGACTACAGCCAAATCCGATATACGGCCGGCTATGAGCTAAACCGCAAGTTCAACGCCCGCAACAAGCTGAATGCCGGGATTACGGCCGATCTATTCGACCTGAATCTTGACCAGCGAACCCTGATCGGAGGCGAACAACGCCAGGTTACGGCCTATGATGGCACGGCCGGGTTCATTCGGGGCTGGGCGCAGTGGCAACATCGCTTCACCGATGCCTTAACCCTGAACGGCGGTGTCCACGGCAGCTACTTTCTGCTGAATGAGACCGGCATGGTGGAGCCCCGGGTAAGCATGCGCTATAGTTTTGGCAACAAGCAGAGCATCAACTTTGGCAGCGGTCTGCACAGTCAGTTGCAGCCGCTGGAAGTGTATTTCATCGAAACCCGCCTGCCCGACGGTAGCACTGCACAAACCAACCGCGAACTGGGCTTGTTCAAAAGTTTTCACGCCGTAGCCGGCTATGACAAACTGATCGGAGAGCGGCTGCGCGTCAAGGTTGAAGGGTATTACCAGTACCTCTACGATGCCGCTGTGGAGCAACAGTTGAGCAGTTTTTCGCTGCTCAATGCCGGAGCGGATTTTGGATTTCCCGATAACGACAGCCTGGTCAATGAGGGCACCGGCCGCAACCTGGGCGTGGAACTGACCCTGGAGCGCTACCTGAACAAAGGCTGGTATGTTTTGGGAACGGTGTCCGTTTACGATGCCCGCTACACCGCCAGCGATGGCGCAGAGCGCAACACGGCGTTCAACGGCAATTACATCGCCAATTTGCTCGGTGGAAAGGAGTTCGCGCTGGGACGCGGCCATTCGATTGGCTTAGACAGTAAGGTCACGGTCGGGGGCGGAAGGCGCTACATACCGATTGACCTGGAGGCATCCCGCACTGCCGGCTATGAAATCCGTCTGGAAGATCTGGCCTACAGCGAACAGTTTGACCCGTATTTCCGCCTGGATCTGAAACTCAGCTACAGCCTTGAAGGCAAACACGCCAGCCAGAAATTCTCGGTTGACCTGCAAAACCTGACCGGCCAGGAAAACGTCTTCAGCCAGTCCTACAACCAACTGACCGGCGACCTGACCACGCGCTACCAATTGGGATTCTTTCCCGATATCCAGTACCGCGTGTTGTTTTGAACCCAGGCAATTCCCCGCAGCTCCGGTTGAAGAACGGGCCTCAAGGCCAGCAACCGGCGCTGCGGGGATTTTTTGGATTTCGCCCCCCTTATCTTTATATCATGAGATTCCGCAATCGCCATATCGGTTTTGACGACCGGCTTTTTACGGCGCTGGGCATTCCGGTAATCGGCCTGTTGATTCCCGTGGTTTTCGGGGGCGTCTATTTTGATGAAGGCGCATACTATTGGAGCAACGCCGGTATTTCAGCAATTTATACCAGCATTTATTGGTTCACAGCAAGATTTATGATGATCCGGCTTCACCAGCGCTTTCCGAATGCCGAGCAACTCGGATTGCGGGTTCGCTGGCTGGCAGCGATGTTTATTCCCTTTATCCTGACCATCTGCACCCTGAGTTATTTTTTGATTCCCGAGCAAAGCCCCGAAGAACAGAATTTTCTGCAATCGGTGCTGATGAGTGCCATTCTGACCACCAGTGTAGCCTCTATTTACGAGAGCATTTACCTGCTCAATCGGTACCGGGAAGTTCAGGTTGAACGCGAGCAATTGCTCCGCGAAAAAGTGCAGACCGAGCTCGAAGCGCTCCGCAGCCAGGTCAACCCCCATTTCCTGTTCAACAGCCTCAACACCCTGGCCGACTTGATCAGCGAAGACCCGGTCAGAGCAGAGCAATACGTGCAGGAGCTGAGCAAAGTGTACCGCTACATTCTGGAAATCCAGTCGCGGGAGCTCATTCCGATGCAGGAAGAACTGGATTTTCTGCATTCCTACATTTACTTGTTGCGCACGCGCTTCGGTGACAAATTGCAAGTTCGCTTTGCCATCCCGGAAAGTCTTTACCATCGCCATATCGTGCCGCTCTCGCTGCAATTGCTTTTTGAAAACGCCATCAAACACAACGTAATTTCCGCCGCGCGGCCGCTTCTCATTGAAGTGTACAGCGAAAACGGAACTGATCTTGTGGTGCGCAACAACCTTCAGCCCCGCCAACAGCCGGACTCTACCAGCGAAAATTCGACCAAAAAAGGACTGGCCAATTTGCGCAACCGCTACCGGCTGCTTTGCAACCGAGCCGTGGAAACCGCCAGCCTGACTGGAAACTTTACCGTGGTTGTCCCGACGCTGACCGCGGCGGAAACCCGGCAATTTGAAGCAACAGCATGAACGCGCTGATCCTGGAAGATGAATTGCCAGCCGCCAACCGGCTCCAGCGCCTGATTTCCCGCTGCGATAACCGGATCACCATTTCGGGTGTGCTCGACAGCGTGGAGGCTGCCGTGGAGCGGCTTCGGCAGGGGGAAATGCCCGACTTGTTATTCGCCGATATTCACCTGGCAGACGGCCTGAGTTTTGAAGTCTTCCGACAGATAACTGTGGACTGCCCGGTCATTTTTACCACGGCTTATGACGAATATGCGCTTCGCGCTTTTAAGCTCAACAGCGTTGATTACCTGCTCAAACCCGTTGAAGAAAGCGGATTGCGGGAAGCCCTGAGCAAATTCCACAAGTTTTATGCAACTAAGACCGCCAAGTCCGCTGTGAACGCCGGCCCGGATGAGCGATTAATCCGCCAGTTGCTCGAGGGCTGGGGGCAGCCGCGGTTCCGTCAGCGATTTCTATTGCGGCGCGGAGAACGGCTGGATTACGTTCAAATAGAACAGGTGGCCTTTATTTATTCTGACAACGGCCTGACTCATCTTGTTGACCGCAACGGTCACCGCGATCTGCTCGAGCGCACACTCGAAGAGCTGGATCAGGAACTTGATCCCCTACAGTTTTTTCGCATCAGCCGGAAATTTATTATCGCCCTGCCTGCCATTACGGGTATCCATAAGTATTTTTCAGGTCGCCTGAAACTCGATCTCCAGCCAGCACCGGCATTTGACGTGTTGGTCAGCCGTGACCGGGTAGATCGCTTTCAGGCCTGGCTGGATCGGTAAAGGATTCTGCGATACCGGACATTTATTTTGACAAGGCCTAAACTTGCGGATATCGCATAGTAAGAAACCCATTCAAAACGCTATTTTGCCTGCACAAACGAGCATTTCTATGCGTTCCTGTCTGCTTTCCCATTCAATTAATGTGCCGTTAACATTACTGTTCACCGCACTTAGCCTTCACGTAACCTCCCAGTCCATATTGCCACCAACCGGTGATG
>JANNSM010000185.1:0-2904 GCA_031402635.1 Bacteroidota bacterium
CCAAAACACGTCACACTTAAAAAGTTCTATTGTAAGACATGGTCAACAAAACATCACCCGATCCACGCATAGAGTTCTGCCGTGGTGCCGGAGAAGCGGAAGGCTTCGGTAACCAGGTAGATGTTCTGGGGATCCACAAGGGCGGAATACCCCAATTTGGCCACGTCAAGGCGGGAGGCTTCAAAATTCATGGTATACAGGATTTCCCGGAGTTGAACAGCACTAAACGCATGGCGGCTCAATGCTTCGCGGGCAATCAGCAGGCGGTTCTCGTCAAACCGCTGATCCTCAAGCGTACGGATCAGCGCCTCAAAAGCCGGTCTGGGAATCATAGTCAGAGCGGGCACACCAACTGCATGGCCCGTATAATATCCAAAAGGTTCTGACGGAGTTCCACATCCCCCGATCACCGGAGAAACCGGGCCAATTCCCTGGTAATCGTTGTAGATCACCGTGCCCGGACCTGCAGGTTCGTAACAAACGCCAGGGTGCTTGAGAACGATTGCGCTGATGACAAACTGACCTCGCTGGTCAATTCTTGCCTTAATCTGGCTCGAGGGCTGGACATGAATAAAACCGCGGAAAAGGGACCGGGTGCCACAGGCTGAAAAAACCTCCAAAAAATGGCGACCCGGGTTCAGATCGCGAAGAACGACTTGTTCTGCGGGACGGGTGTACCGGTACCCGTCCAGATTCATGATAAAATATTGATTCTGATAAACCGTGATTTTGAGATCAGAATCGCGGTGTCCGGCAAAAGTTGCCGCGGCGCTTAGCACAAGGAGCATCAAGGTTAAGAGCGGCTTTTTCATATCGTAACTTTTAAAGTTTTCGGCGGGGAATTTCTCCGCCTAAAACCCCTTAGCCAAATGCTGTGCCAAAAAATTGCGCCGGCTGAAAAAGGCTGCGTGAATCGCTATCCGGATTTGCTCCGGGGAGGAGCACAAATGCACCCTGGCTGGCTAAAAAATTTATCCACAGTCCAAAGCGCTCCCCGGTAATCATCCTATCTTCGGTAGCCCGGATCCAACCCCGTTGGACTGAAAAAAAATGATCAACCCCCAGACCACGGAACAAATCAAGCAGGCCGCGCGCATTGAAGATGTCGTGGGTGAATTTGTGCCCTTAAAAAAGCGGGGAAGCAGCCTGTTGGGATTGTGCCCCTTTCACCAGGAAAAAACACCTTCATTTAATGTAAGCATAACCAGAAATACGTTTAAATGCTTTGGTTGCGGAAAGGGCGGGGATGCCATTACCTTTCTCCAGGAACACGAGCACCTCTCCTACCCCGAAGCACTCCGCTGGCTTGCAAACCGGTATCAGATAACCGTTGAGGAAGAGCAGGCAACCGAAGAGCAGAAGGCTGCTCACGATCATCAGGAAAGCCTCATGATTGTCAATCAGTTTGCGGCCGCCTGGTTTGCCGAACAACTTTTGCGGAGCGATGAAGGCCGCGCTGTGGGTATGACTTACTTCCAGGAGCGGGGCTTTCGCCAGGAAAGCCTGGAATCTTTTTCGCTGGGCTGGTGCCCGGAAAACGGGGATTCGTTCACCCAGGCCGCACTGGCAGCAGGCTATCGGCTGGAATACCTTGAAGAATTGGGGTTAACAAAAAGCCGTGATGCCCGCAGTTGGGATTTTTACCGGGGAAGGGTCATTTTTCCCATTCAAAACCTTTCCGGAAAAGTTATTGCCTTTGGCGCACGAACCTTGCGGACAGGCCCCGGCATTCCCAAATATGTCAACAGTCCGGAATCACGGGTTTACAGCAAGAGCGCCGTCCTGTATGGCATCTTTCAAGCAAGGAAAGCCATCGCGGAAAACGATCTGGCCTTTATGGTTGAAGGATATACCGATGTCATCTCGATGCACCAGGCCGGGATCCGCAACGTTGTAGCCTCATCGGGCACGGCCCTTACCAGTGGGCAACTTCGTCTCGTTAAACGATACACACCCAACATTACCCTGCTTTATGACGGCGACCCCGCCGGTCTAAAAGCGGCCATGAGGGGCACCGAAATTGCGCTGGAAGAAGGCATGAATGTCCGCATCGTCCGGCTTCCCGATGGCGAAGATCCCGACTCGCTGAGCAGGCGGCTCGGTGGAGACGGCATGAGCGCATTTCTGCAGGAACAGTCCAGGGATTTTGTGCTATTCAAAACCGACCTACTGCTCGAAGAAGCACAGGGTGACCCCATAAGAAAAGCCGCTCTGATCCGGGAAGTAATGGGCACGGTCAGCAAAGTTTCAGACCCGATTGCCCGTTCGCTCTACCTGAAAAAAACAGCCGCCCTGCTTGATGTGCCGGAACAGTTGCTCATCCAGGAAACTAACCTGCTGCTCCAGCAACAGGTGCGCCGAAACAATCCTTCAACGGGAGCTCGGGAACAGGATCTTCCGACGCCTGCTACCGATGATGCTGAACCCCAAAGTGCTTCAATTGATCCCGGCCAGCACCGGGAAATGGACCTGATTCGTTTGTTACTGGAAGCCGATCCGTTTGTGGTCGAAGATCAACCCGCCATAAACTTTATTCTGGAACAAATCAGCGACATTGAATTGGATCATCCGTTGTATGCCGATATGCTGGGAGAATTCCGGTCGGGCTGGCAATCCGGTGAAGCCCGCAACAGCCGCTTTTTCCTGGAACACGAGCGCGCGGAGTTCCAATCGCTGGCCCTCCAGATCCTGCACCATCCCTGGGAATTGTCACCGAATTGGCTGCTGAAACACGAGATTTCTATTACGGACAAAAGTTTTTTGATCCGCAAGGACATCGAAAAGGTAATCGCTTTTCTTAAAGCGAGCAAGATTGACGGACTGCTTACCGAGCTGCAGGAGCGCTTGAAAACCGCCACCGAACCGGAAGAAACAGGACACCTCCTGAGCATGTTCAAATCGCTG
>JANNSM010000186.1:0-2289 GCA_031402635.1 Bacteroidota bacterium
ATGAATTTGCCGTTGTATTCTCCTACCGCACCGGGAGCTCTGGAAAATCCCGGATAGGGCAGGTAAGCGCTTTGTGTCCATTCCCAGTGCTTGCCCCAGGGGAAGAAATTTTGCGCAGCTTCCCATTCAAACTCGGTCAGCAAACGCATGCCCCGCCAGGAAGCGAAAGCTGCTGCTTCATAATAATTAATATGGCAAAGCAATTCTTCCGGGTCCAGTGGTCGCAAACCAGCAAGCGAAAAGTGAAACCAGCTTCCATCCCGGAAATGCCAGTAGAGTGGTGCATTAATTTGATTTTCGCGCACCCAGTTCCAGCCTTCATCAAGCCAGTGCGTGAAATCGGTATAGCCGCCGGAGGCCATGAATTCAAGATATTCTTCGTTGGTAACGAGCGCTTTGTTTATCGTCGTTTTTTGACATAATACCTTATGGTTGTTTCGCTCATTGTCAAAACAAAAAGTTTCGCCGGAGTGACCGATTTCGTAAATACCCTCATCTAGAACGATCATTCCGGTTTGATCATTTTTACTGCCGGCCAGCAACAGCTCCGGATCATAAACCGGAAACATTGGGTTCACACTGAGGGTGTATTTGATATCGGTCAGGATGAGCTCCTGATGTTGCTGCTCATGCTGTAATCCAAGGTTCAGCAACTCGGACAGATCAGCCGCCAAATCCTGACGCCGCAGCAATTTATCAACGTGTTCGTCAACATATTTTCGGTAAGCGTAAATCTCCTGCACGTCCGGCCGGGTCATCAAGCCCCGGAGATTTCGTGCGGTTCGCTCACCGATACCCTGGTAATAACTGTTGAACAAGAAAGCAAAGTCGGGGTGAAACCGGTGGTAACCCGGCAAATGGGGTACCAGAACAAACTCTTCAAAAAACCAGGTGGTGTGGGCAATATGCCACTTAGTGGGGCTGACAAAAACCGCTGCCTGGGGCACGTAATCCTCCTGTTGTAGTGGAGCGCAAAGCGATTCGGTCCGCTGGCGAACGTGCCGGTAGAATTCCCTGCGGGAAGCGTTTCGCGATTGCCCGGTGAAGTTGGAATTCATTTCGTCTGACTTCAGCAAAATTCAATGTTTGTTTCGGACATGGTCGGTAAAATACACTGCGAATCAGCGTTTGGGCTAAAGGTATTATTGAGGCGAAAATTACGACTTAACGGGAGTTTGGCCCAGTTGTGGCGACTGTGAAAGTTAATGGGAATGGAAGGGAAGAGCATCATTGTGCAGGTCATGGTTGCATTACCGGCGCTTTCGGCGAATCTTTGTCCGCAAACAAAATCAACAGACTAATCACCAGACTATGAAAATCACTCGAAAAGCTTCAGCTCATTGGGCAGGCACCGGAAAAGAAGGTCAGGGTACGGTGAGTACCGGAAGCGGCGTGCTCAAGGATCAGCGATATGGTTACCAGTCCCGCTTTGCTGACGGGCCGGGTACCAATCCGGAAGAACTGGTAGGCGCTGCACATGCGGGTTGCTTTTCCATGAAGCTCGCTTTTGTAATGGTGGCAGCCGGTTTTACTGCAGAAAGTATCAATACTACCGCTACGGTTGTTCTCGACGAGGGCGTCATTCAGGAGGTCATGCTGGAAACCACCGTAAAGGCCGCCGGACTGGATAATGAAAAATTTCAGGAATTGGCTGCGGATGCTAAGGTCAATTGTCCAATTTCGAAATCGCTGACCGCCTCTGTTTCACTGAAAGCGGTTTTGATTTAACGGAACCGGAGAAAACGGATCGGTCAGTTTTCACGGTATTTGTGGCTATGGATTTTTACCCGGCAATTACACGGGCCTTGTCTGTTGTTCTTTGCCGGGTTTCGGCATAGACAGACCCTGTGGCGAGGAGTGCCCCACCAGCAGCCCGCAAGGCGTTTCCGTGCAGTCGGATATGTTCCAGGCTTAAGGTTCCTTCGTAAATCCCTTCGGCTTCCGTTGCCTGAAGTTCGTATCGCTCTTTGCGGGGAATGAGCACTTCCACCAGCCCTTCCGGTGCCCGTAAGCGGATGGGCACCAACACGTTGTCAAGCGAAACCTTGTTGTAACCGGCGCTGTTCTGGCGATACGGGTAGCGATGACCTTCGCGCAGCCGGTACAAATCTCCAAGCAAGGCTGAGGATGTGGGAAATGCCCCCGCTCCCGGACCACTTAATAGTTGTTTACCGGCTGCTTCAAGATCGAGCATCACCCCATTGGCTTCCTCTTCAATCCCGAAAAGAGGGTGGTCTGAAGTCACCAACCGGGGAAGGACCCAAGCTGCAATTCCGTTTTCGAACCGGG
>JANNSM010000187.1:0-2235 GCA_031402635.1 Bacteroidota bacterium
CTACCCGGAGCGAGAGGGTCCTGAGACCTCGCAACATCAGCCAGGCATCATTCGGAGAAATAATGCCGCCAAACCCCTGGAACTCGTTGCGATAAATCACAGCCAACAAATCGTGGCTGCCGCAAATCACGCCGGCAACAATATCGCCGTGGCCGTTCAGGTATTTGCTGGCCGAATGAACCACCAGGTCAATGCCCATCTTCAGTGGCTGCTGCAGAAGCGGGCTGGCGTAACTGTTGTCCACCATGGTCATCGCGCCGCGCTGCTTGGCCAATGTGGCGATAGCCGACAAATCCTGCAGATCAAACCGGAAACTGTTGGGGCTTTCCAGAACTACAAGCCGGGTTGAACTTTCCCAGGCTTGTTCAAAGGCCTGAATGGAAGTGCCGTCAACAAATGAAGCCCGCACGCCGAACCGGGGCAGCCAATCCCGCAACAACCACTGCGTCCAGGGATAAGGTTCGCTCACGCACAAAATGTGATCCCCCCCCCGGACCTGGCTGAGTACCGCAGCCGAAATCGCCGCCATGCCACTGCCAAACACCAGAGCATCCTCCGCCCCCTCCAGGGCGGCCAGTTTGCGGCGAAGCAGCTCGGTGGTGGGATTGTTGCCGCGGGTGTAGAGATGACTTCCCATCTCGTTGGCCAAAGCAGCGCGCAGGGAGGCCGTATCCGGAAAACGGAAATTTGCGGTTTGGTAAAGCGGAGGAATGACGGGCCCGCCGGTGTTCGGAGGAGCCTCCCTTTCGCCCAGTTCTAGCAGAATTTCCTCCGGACTCATTATTAATATTTGATAAATATTTGGGTAAATACACGGGCTAATGCCTGAGTATTTACAGGACGATTAGGCAGGATGGCCTGTAGATGCGGGATCTAAAGCCTCTGCAAGCGCGAATGCCGGACTCCAAAGAAAATTGACCCCATGCGATTGTAGGACGAGTCAGCGGGTCCAGTAGGTCGTCCGGCCGATAGCCCGCATTCCCATGACAAAACCCCTGATCTTGAGTTGGTTGGACGATTCAAGAGCCATATAGCAATCATAAGTCTTGCCGTTTTTGGGGTCGTAAATTGTGCCGCCTTTCCATTCTTTTTCTGCGTAGTAGAAATCTTTCAGGAGCAACAATCCCGCGATCGGGCGGCTGCGCTTGGACTCATCAGGGTTTTCGTTGTCAACTTTGGGTTTGCCATCGTCCTCATTGGGTTCCTTCAGCCAGCTTACTTTGCCATAGTATTTGCCCTCTTTCTCGTAAATATTCACTTTGGCATCTTTGTCTTCGTTGAGCCACTCGCCAAGAATAGCGCTGGATTGAGCAGTCAATGTCGTTGCTCCTGAGACAAAAGTGATGGCTAAAAGAAAGATCAGTTTTTTCATGTTGGGAGGTTTTGCGGGATTGGAAAAGCCAAATTAAGGGATAAAAACAAACTGTTCCGGAACTCCTAATGAGTATCCATTGCGGCAATCCATTCGCGAATGAGTTCTACGCCTTCGCGGTGCGTAACCTGCCTGCCCAATTCCGGCATCCGAATTCCGGGATCCTGTTGCAGCATGCGGTAAAGCAAAATGGAGGAATCGGGTTGACCCGGCGCAATGTCGTAGTGAAGTCCGCCGGAGCCCTTTCCGGCCGCTACCGGCGATTTGAGAATTCCCAGGTGAGCCGGTTCTGTTTCCAGCGTGGTCAGGTGCAGGCCTGAAGTATTGGCCGGCCCTTCGGGGCGGTGACAATGTCCGCAATTTATTTCCAGATAAGCCAGCGCGCGATCGTGGAGACCCCCGGTCTCGTTGCTGTAATCAGCCAGCGCAGGCCGGTGGGATGAAGCTGGAAGGTTAGCGAGAATGCCTGCATGGTTCCAGTACTCCAGCTGATTTTCCGGGCCTGATTCATAGGAAAACGTGCGGTTCAGGTTTCGGGCTTTGGGTCCTATCGGCATCAGTTGACCACTAAGGCTGTGGCAACCCTTACATTGGTTTTTATTGGGAATTACGTAGTCCAACGTAAGAATCTGCGCCGAAATCCAACTGGCGGCCACGCCCGCTCCAGTTGCGAGCCGTCCACCCGGCGGAGGCCCGGATACAGTCGTTGGTCGCGATCCCGATCCCCGCCCGGGCCCGATGCAACGGTCCCTCCTGCACCTGGACCAGGAGGGGCACGGTCTGATCGCCAATCGCGAAGCGGGTCGTGTCGATGCCGACCGACGCGAACCGAAACAGCCCCGACTGATAGAGGTTCAGCTGGC
>JANNSM010000188.1:0-3291 GCA_031402635.1 Bacteroidota bacterium
TATCGGTCATGATAAATACAACCGGCCAGAGCAATACGCCAATCGTAAAATGAGGCGCCGATTCGAATCCGAAAATCTTGTAGTGCAGACCCTCCCGGAATCCGAGGCTCAAATCGAAAGCAAAGATCTTAACACCGATAAACTCGGCAAGCAAAGCATTGCAGATAAAAAGACCACCGAGGATGACAAAAAGTCGGGTCGGTTTGTGACTGGCAAGGTGGGGTAAAGCCATACGGGAATCAACAAACCGAGAGCCTTTCGGTTGAAGAGCCTAAAGGTAAACAATGTGGCTGTTGCCCAAAATCGCAGAGGTTATCAACAGGTAACCCGACGAGTGGGTAAACGACCGGAGGCTTGATCCGGGTTTGGCTATTTTCACCTTCCGTACGGCTGCGTCTTGCCGTTGCGATGAATAAGTTTTTCGGCTGATCCTGCTCTTCCATGCCTGAACCCAACGTACCTGTCAAACATCCGGTGGTGGTTTATACCGATGGCGCCTCTAGTGGCAATCCGGGTCCGGGTGGCTATGGAATTATCATGTTTTACGACAAAGTGCGCAAGGAATTCTCCGGAGGTTACCGCCGAACCACCAACAACCGGATGGAATTGCTGGCCGTAATCACCGCATTGGAAAACATCAAATGGCCGGGTATGACCGTAGAAATCTGGTCCGATTCGCGCTATGTCGTGGACTCGGTAGAAAAAGGGTGGGTCTTTGGCTGGGAGAAAAAGGGGTTCAAAGACAAAAAGAACACCGATTTATGGCGGCGTTTTCTGGTGTCTTATCGCAAGCACCGGGTGCGGTTTCACTGGGTAAAAGGGCACAGCCAACACCCTTACAACGAGCGGTGTGATGAACTGGCAGTTGCTGCTGCGAGCGTGGCAAGCGAGCCGGATGAAGGCTATGAAAGCGGAATAAATAATTGACAATCAGCATGTATAATTATGCTAATTAAATAATGACTTTAATAAATTCAGGGCTGACCCCGAAATTGGGCAAGCGTTAAGGAACAGGAGGGATATAATTCAAGGCCTTGACCCGGAAAGCGCCCACGGAACGCTCCGGTTTGAGCGATGCTGAAAGGCCGGGGAACAATCTTTAGGCCTTCACGCCAACCGCCGTGTAAGCGCTGTAATTCTGGAGGAACTCACCGGCCTTTTCTACCTGGTTTTTAGAGCCCAGGTACACCGGGGTGCGTTGGTGCAGTTCTGATGGTTCGATATCCAGAATGCGCCGATGGCCATCGGTGGCCATTCCTCCGGCCTGTTCAACAATATACGCGATCGGGTTGCACTCGTAAAGCAAGCGAAGTTTGCCGTTGGGCGCGTCCGTTGTTGGGGGATACATAAACAAACCGCCCTTGATGAGATTCCTGTGAATGTCGGCCACCATGGATCCGATATAGCGCATGGACCAGGGGCGTTTGGTGACCTCGTCATCTTCGACGCAATAGTCAATAAAACGCCGGATGCCCTCGGGAAATTTGGAGTAATACCCCTGATTGACACTGTACACTTTGCCCATTTCCGGGGTGCGGATATTGGGATTGGAGAGACAAAACTCGCCGATGGACGGATCAAGGGTAAACCCGTTTACACCCTTGCCGGTGGTATAGACCAACATGGTCGAAGAGCCGTAAATGACATAGCCGGCAGCCACCTGTTCCGTGCCTTTCTGTAAAAAGTCTTCTTGACGGGCAAGATCGCCCTGGCGGGATTTGCGGCGGTAGATAGAAAAAATTGTGCCGATGCTGACGTTGACATCAATATTGCTGGAACCATCAAGCGGATCAATGAGAACAACGTACTGCGAATTGCGGCTGTTGGCATCCTGAAAGGCTACGATGTCATCGTTTTCTTCTGAGCCAACTCCACAGCATTCCCTGCCGGCGCGAAGCGAAGCAATGAAATGTTCGTTGGCATAGACATCGAGTTTTTTAACCTCTTCGCCCTGAATATTCATGGCGCCAAAGTTGCCCAGGATATCCACCAGCCCTGCCTTATTGACTTCCCGGTGAACCACCTTTGCGGCAAAACCGATGTCGCGCAACAAGTTGGACAATTCACCGGAAGCAAAAGGGAAATCCAATTGCCGCTCAATGATGAACTCCTCGAGGGTGATGATATTGTTTTTGAAATTCATGGTATTCCTTTACCGTTCAGTCTAAACCATCAACTTTTTCCGACTGAACCGGTTTAAACCCCCTCCCCCTTCGGAAATTTAAGCAAAGCTGCTTTCAAAAAGTAAATATCGCAGCATTGACCTGGAATTCAAATTGCGGGATTGGGTAATTGCCACGACTTTCGTCAGAAGGCATGCGCCAATTTACTGGCTTCTCCTTCCGGGTTTGGGATTTCTGCGGTTACGCTGAATTTACGGGAATATCCGGTTCGTGTTGCAGCCTGAGGCGCTGTCTTTCTGGAGCTTTACGGATAAAGGGCGAAGAGGCCGGGAAGGATTGGAAAGCGTGATGACCGCTCATCCACCTGGAGGGATTATTTTCGCGCCGGGGTTTAAAAGCCAGTGTGGAATCACCTGTAATTATGAGCGATCGGCGGATTTGGGAAGTGCATAAGTTTGGCGGAGTTTCCGTTCAGGATGCCGCCGGCATTCGAAATGCCGCTAAAATCCTGAGCCGGCGCACCGATGCTTCACGGCTGGTGGTGGTTTCTGCCATGGGCAAGACAACGAATGCCCTGGAGCGGGTAGTCCGGTTTGTCTGGTCCGGACAACCGGAGGACGCCCATTCCCTGCTCCGGCAAGTTCAGGCCAGCCACATGGAAACCGCTGTAGCCCTCGGTCTCGATCAGAATTCCCTGACCTTTCAAGCTCTGGAGGGCGAATTCGAGGCACTCAACGATGCCCTTGATCTTTCAAGGGGAGAGTCTTTTGATCGATTTTATGATTCCGTGGTTCACCGGGGCGAAATCATGGCTACGCTGCTGGTGGCAGGGCACTTTCAGGCATCCGGAATGGCTGTTCAGTGGCACGACGCCCGCGAGCTGGTCCACACGGATAATACCCACCGCGAAGCCCGCGTGGACTGGGTCCTCACCGAATCGGGAATTCGGGAGCGGTTGAATCCGATGGCCGTAGAGATTCATGTAGTCCAGGGTTTCATCGGGAGCGGTGAGGACGGACATCCGGTTACCCTGGGCCTGGAGGGCTCCGATTTCAGTGCGGCAATTTTCGCCAAATCACTGAAGGCTCGCTCGGTTACGCTGTGGAAAAACGTACCCGGGGTCTTCAGCGCTGACCCGGTCCAATTTGCCGGAGCGGTAATGCTGCCG
>JANNSM010000189.1:0-29065 GCA_031402635.1 Bacteroidota bacterium
TACTTAGTGTTCCCCGACCGGTAAGGCTGCTCATTACCGGCTCCATGTGCTCATCCAGCACAGCAGTCATGCCGAGATCGGTGCTGAATTTGCCTGCACAGTATTTGGCAATGGGGGCAAGCTGGCTGACGGTGTTAATAGCTGACGCGGTTTGGGCAATATCCAGGTTATTGATGGCATAGCGCAAGTCTATCCGCGGCGCTTTGGGGTCCCTGGTTTCGTAGCCACCCGAAACGGTAACACTTCCCCCGAAAAGATTAAAGAAAACCTCCCGAAGGTCAAGGCGCTGATCGCGGATCGCCAACTCCCCTTTCAGGTTGCTCAGGGTCAGATTTTCATAGATCACTTCACCGGCTGAAGCATTCAACCTGAAATCAACGTTTGCCGGCACTTCAATGACGGAGAGTTGGGATTCCTTTGACGGTTGCCCGGATTTCGGCTTCTCCGGTGCAGGGGCGCTGCCCGCCAGCTCATTGAGGTCAAACCGATCGGCGGCAACCGTAAAATTGCCAGTCAGGGTTTCATCTTTCAACCACCATTGCAGGTAATTGTCCATGCTTCCGCTTGCGCGGAGTTTGCTGGAACCGACACTGCCACTAAACTCCTCCAGGCTGAGAAATCGCGGGCTGAATTGAAAAAGCATAGACTGGATCCCAATGGGATAGGGAACCGAATCACCCCGGTAAGTCATGTCTTGCAAGGTCATTTCACCGTCTGCTGTAAAATCATCATAGCGCTGGTTTTCAATGGCACTGAGCGCACCCTTCAGGGTGACATCGGCAGTGAATCTCCCCTTGAGTTCTTCGTCCATTGGAACCACCTGACCCAAGGTTGAAAGGTCAATTTTTGCCTTGAGGGCCGCATCAATTAACGGGTCACTGACCGTGTTGATAAGTCGCAATCGGGCTTCGAGCGGATTGCCAGCCATGTTCAGAGTCAGCTTTTTCAGGTCAATCACCATCCGGTCTAAATCGTCGCCACCGGGATAGCCGATGTTTAGATCAAGTGCAATATTCTCGGCACTTTCAGGCAAACCGGGAAACTGAAAACGCCCGTTGTCCACGCCCGCACTCAGTGAAAAAGCCGGAAGGTTTTCTCCCGCATATTCGCCTTTAATATTACCGTTCAGTGCCACCGTTCCGCTCATTTCGACCCCGTCAAGATCGCTGGCAAATTCTGCAGGAATCAATGACAACAGGGACGCCAGATCTCCTTTTTTGGTTTTCCAGATGATGTCCATGTCGTAACCGTTTTCCTTCATAGCAAGCCAGCCTTCAAATCCCAACACAAGCTGATTGATGCTCAGTTCATTTTCACTGAACCGGTAGGTAGAACCGGGCACATCCACTTCGATATCAGCCGCCAGGTCAACACGGGCCTTTTTTAAATACCGGATGCCGCCGTATTCAACATTGAGCAGACCAACACCGGTTTTTGTCTTCAGGGTAAAGAGGTCCTGGGTGAAGTCCCCGCTTCCGGTGTGCTGAAGGTTGAAGAGTTCAGCAGTGATTCCCTGCGACAGGTCTTCATAAAGTATATGGCCATCGCGAATGGCGTACTCCTTTAAACTGATGTGGAAAGGGCTGGTTTCACTGGCCTGATCTGCCGGGACCGCAATATTGTAATTGGCACTTCCATCTTCAAGTATCCGGACGTGGATTTCCGGTTTGTCCAAAGCAACCCGCAGGATTTCGAGTTTATCACGCCACAGGCTCTTTACGTCAATGGTAACCGTAAATTTTCCTATCTCGGCAAGTTTCACGCCTTCAAAAGGAGCGCGGTTGGTCACTTGAACATCCGAAACACCTGCGCTCAGATTAGGGAAACTGCGCAGGATGCTGAAACTCCATTTACCCCAATCCACATCGGCCAGCAGGTTTTTGTTGACCTCCTCTTTGATGGCCGCTTCGATTTTATCGCGAAAAACAATGGGGATCAAGATGGCTGCCGCCAACAACAAAAAGAGCGCAATACCAATGCCCAGCAATAGCCGCTTAACCATCTTTTTCATGGAAATGTTTTTGCCGGTTTCTGCAGAATACCCATCATTGGTTTACAGGAAGCCCGGCCACTAAGTGATCCGAAATTACTTTTCGCCGAACAACGCTCTCCCGGCTTTATTTTGCGCGGTTTGCATCTCGTTGAAATTGCTGAGTCCGCAGTCGAGAAACTCTACATACTGCCGTTTATCCGGTGTATAGCCCACCGGCTCGTTCAGCACCGTTTTTCCGTCAGGCGCCAGCAACACATACCAGGGCTGCGACACCCCGCGGAAGTTAGTCAGTTGCAGATCGCTCCATTTATTGCCAACGGTCTTGACGCTGCGTCCCGACGCGGCTGAAACATAGCGATCCTTATCCGGAAGCGGTTTGGTATCATCCACATAGAGCGAAATCAGCACATATTCTTCGCTCAGACGGCGGAACACCTGCTGGTCGATCCACACGCCTTCTTCCATTTTTCGGCAGTTCACACATGCCCAACCGGTAAAATCCAGCATGACCGGACGATTGGTTTGCCTGGCAAAAGCCAGCCCTTCCTCATAGTCCTTAAAGCAAGGCAGATCCAGTGGACAATCGGAATCGGTTTTGTAAAACCATCCGTAGCTGTAAAACATTGGTGGGGGAAAGCCGGAGATCAACCGGAGATTACTGCCGAAGAGCCCCGTGCCGAGGTAAACGGTGAACGCGGCAAAAATCGCGGCAAAAGTAAGGCGCGTAAAACCAGGCCTGGATTTAGGAGAATCATGGGGAAAGCGAAACAGGCCCAGCAGATAAGCGACCGTTGCCAGGCCGGTGAGTATCCAGAGCAATAAAAATAAATCGCGCTTTAGCAAACCCCAATGGGCAACGAGATCGGCGTTGGAAAGAAATTTCAGCGCCAAAGCAATTTCGAGAAAACCGAGCACAACTTTTACGCTGTTGAGCCAGCCGCCCGATTTGGGAAGTGCTTTGAGCGCTCCCGGAAAGGCGGCAAACAAGGCAAATGGCAGACCCAGCGCCACCCCGAAACCGGCAAAGCCCGCCACAATTGCCGACTGGCTGGCCGTAGAACTCAGCGTCTGTACTAACAGCACGCCCAAAAGTGGACCGGTGCATGAAAAAGAAACAATAGCGAGGGTCAGGGCCATGAAGAAAATGCCGATGAGTCCACCGGTCTGGGAAACGTTATCGGCTTTTGAACCCCAGGAACTGGGCAGCGTTAGCTCGTAAAATCCAAAAAAACTAAAAGCGAAAAACACAAAAATTGCGAAGAAAGCCACGTTGAGAATCGGGTGTGTGGAAATCACGTTGAGCGTGTCCGGCGGTAGTTTATACACCACGAAAGGAATAGTACAAATCAGGTAAACGGCAAGGATACTCAAGCCGTAAAAACCAGCGTCAAAAATTCCTCTGATCCTTGGCTGGTTGGTTCGCTTGGTGAAGAAAGTCACCGTCATGGGAATCATGGGGAAAACACAGGGGGTAAACAGGGCAATCAGGCCGCCGAGAAGACCGCGAAAAAATACTCCCCACCAACTCGTGGATTCTTCTTTTGCCGCCGTGCAGGCGGAGGCATCCATCCACTCAAATTCGCCCCAGACGTTTTCAGTCTTGACAGGATCCGCTTCGCCCTGAAAAACATTTTCGCCTTTAGCCAGATCAATTTCAAATACAACCGGATCGGGAAAAGTGCACGAAGTAGCATCACAGGACATGAACTCAATCACGCCTCTCACCGGGCCTGCAGGGTCTTTGACGCGAATGCGCTGTTCAAAAGTAGCGTCGTGTTTGAACCACTTGATGACCATATCCTGAAACAGGGGCTCGGCCGCCTGAGCGCTCTGTCCGGATTCCGTTGGTGTTCCGATAAATTCAACGCCGGGATTTTTACCGGCATCAAAACGAAAGGTCGTTGGAATAGGCCGCACCTTCGCCTCCGGGATATTCTGGCTGTAAAGCTTCCAACCTTCCTGTATAGCAGCCCGGAATCGCAGGATGTATTCACCGTTGCCAAGCGATTCGGACTCCATGCTCCATTTAACCGGATTTAGCGATCCGCCGGAATTTTCAATCGGTATGGATCCGCCCGTTAGGACAAGTTGAAAGGCAAACGGGTCCGGGAAAATGCACTGCGCATCATCGCAGGTCATGTACTCAACATAACCCTTGATTCGAGTCCCGGGCTTGGCGTTTACCGGAATGCGAAAAACAGCCTTACCGGTAAACGCCGAGATCTCCATATCAAACAGCGCATCGTGGGCCGTTTTCTTTTTTCCCAGCGATTTCCAGTCACCGGCAAAAGTAAAAGCGCTGGAGTCTTCGAAATGAACAGCCGTGGGAATAGGGCCGCCTTCCGGCAGGTTCATATCGTAAAGTTTCCACTTTTCCTGGATCGCGGCGCTGAACACCAGTTCAAAAGTGCCGTCTTCGTTGGGTGTGGCGCTTGCGGTCCACTTTACCGGCTCCAGGATAACCTGACCGGACACGGAGGTGGAAACAGACAGCAGCAATGCCAGGGCGGGCAAGGCGGGCCACAAGAAAACTTTGGTCAGCATGCGGGCTATGTTCAAAAACGTTCAATTGACCGGAAAGGATACAGAATACGGAACCGGAAACCGGAAAAGTCCATCTCAAATTTACACATTCCCCGGGGGGTTGGCACCAGATGAAGGCTCCGCAGGTTGCCGGGCCGGGCCGGGCCGGCACAAGTGGCTTTGGAGGTGCTTTCCTGGCTTTCTGCTCAGAAAATCAGATTCCGGATCGCCGGGCCGGCACAAGTGGCTTTCCGGGTGCTCCGTTAATCGGCAAGGACCAGGGCCCCGATCAGGGATTCAAAAATCAGCCTGCCGTCGGTGTTGCCGAGCACTTCTTCGGCAGCGCGCTCGGGGTGGGGCATCATGCCGAAGACATTGCCTTCACGGTTGCGGATACCGGCAATATTGTTCAGGGAACCGTTGGGATTGGCCTGTTCTGTAATCTCGCCGGTTGCCGTGCAGTAGCGGAAAAGCACCTGCTGATTGGCTTCAAGGTCCCGCAAGACGTCCGGGGCTGCGTAAAAACGCCCTTCGCCATGGGCAATGGGTATTTTGAGGACTTTACCATCCGGTAAGCCCTGACTGAGCAGGCTGTCCGGCCCGTCTGCCCGGAGATAAATGTTGCGGCAGATATACTGCTGGTTGTTGTTGCGCAATAGAACGCCAGGCAACAAATTGGCCTCACAGAGGATCTGAAAGCCGTTGCAGACACCAAAGACTTTGCCTCCCCGCTTTGCGAAACCGATCACGGCCTCCATGACCGGTGAGAACCGGGCAATAGCTCCTGTCCGCAGGTAGTCTCCGTAAGAAAAACCGCCGGGCAGCACAAGGCAATCATCGGTGCTGAAACCGTCAAGCGAAGTCTCCTTGTGCCAGATTTCCCGCACTTCCCGGTCCATGACCGAACGGAGAACATGGAAAATGTCCCGTTCACAATTGGAACCGGGAAACAGAACGACTCCGAATTTCATACTGTAAAAGGTTGCTCTTAGAAAGGAACCTCAAAGATAGCTTTTCCGGGTTTACCGGGCAGTTGCCTGAGGAACAGAAGTTTACGTTAACTCCCCAGCATTTGTCCGGCCAGAAGCAGGGCAATGAGCCCCAGGTGGGCCAGTTCCCATGTTTTCGGCCAATGCCCCGCCTGCACCCAGTAAGCGGTAAAAAAGGCCATGGGGAAAACTGCAGCAGCAGCAACACCCACCCCGGAAATCCAGACAAAAAGCGCAAAAAGTCCGAAAACAGCCGTCCAGGAGCTGAGTTTTCTAACCTGGATCAGGCTCTTTCGGTTGCGCTGGTTGGCGGTCAGCAAAGCGCCGATGGCCACCAGAACCGGGATCGCCGTGCGAAGGATCGTCGCTCCACCCAGGTTGCGCAGATCGGGAAAAGACGGATTAAATACCCAGGGGAAAGCCAAAAAATCCTGCCAGTAATCCAGAACATAAATTCCGGAAATCACGAGGATAAAAACAGAAAGGAAACCCGCCAGCAGCACACCAAATTCCCGGACAATGATAGGCCTCAGGTTAGAAGCCATCATCAGGGCGAAGGGCAAAAAAATCAGATAGGTGGCCACGGTGACAGAAGCCAGACCAATCCAGAAGCCCGCTTCCAAAAGCAGCGAATCCGCCGGCTCCGGTCCATAAGCCCGCAACAGCCGGTTAAAAGCCAGCAGCAAAAACCCCGCACCAACGGTGGGCGCGTTGAAGCCGGCTCCAAGAGCTGCCGAAAAAAATATATAAAACAACGCCGGGAGATACCCGGCCGATGCCAATCCCTTGATCGTTCGCAGGCTGCGGTTCACCAGGATGGCCTGACCAAACACCAGAAAAATGCCGGCAAGCAACACAACAACATGTTGACCGACAGAAGATTGCTCAGCGCCGGAGGAACTTCCCGGTACAAAAAAATTCCATAAAAGGGAAACTCCGGGCTGATTGTCAGCCAGGCTTCCAGCGATGCTCATCGTTTCAGTGGTCAGCGATCTGAACAGCGAAACCGCATTAATCATCAGCGAGTACAGCAGCAGAAATGGGATTGCCAGCGATTGGCTAAAGCGAAAAAAGGACAGCACCGCTTCAGTAAGTAAGCTTTACAAATGCCAGGTTGTTCTTGTAAACGCTGGGAATGACGATCTCATTCCCGGAAACCTGGCGCGCTTTGCGAGGCACCAGCATGACCTCATTGGTGTTGGAATTGAACATGGAGTTCCGGTTGATCCTGCCGCGGGTATCCAGGATGTATTGCAAAACATTGGTGTTGTAGCTGATGTCCTCGTTGAAAATAAAGAAAAGCTGGCTTTGCGCGTTGAGAACAGCAAAAGAAGAATTGCGGCCGTGGTCTTCGCGGGAAACCTGTTTTTTGCGAATGACATCTTCCCACGCCAACTTTCCGTCCGGTTCAATCATCAGTAGCAGAATGTCTTCGTACTCGTGGTAATTGATGTAGCGGGTTGAAGTCCTGTAGCCGCCGTAATAGGGATCGTAGTCGGTGTATTCATACGCTTCCGAGGTCTCATTGATGAATTCGGAAATGAGCATGATTCCACCGTCACTGCGCACAATCAGTTCCTGGATATCGTACAGGGGAATTTCCTCCCGCTTTTTACTGGTCCTCCCGGTTAGGTCTTTGACAAACTCCGAATCGAATTCCGTAAAACTTACAGCCTGCCATTCTCCCGATGCTTCGGCAGAAAGAAATAAAACTCCAGAGGCAAAAGCCCGGTTGGCTTCTGCATAAAAGCCTGCACCTACGAGTCGGTTGTTTCGAACATCCCAGTTGAATGCAAGCTCATTGATTCGCAGATCCGGCTTCTCCAGTACTTCCAGCCGGCGGAAAACACCAAAGTCTGCCGGGCGGATATGAAGCGTTGTATGCGGATAGATCTCTGACCGCAACCGGTTATTATCCCTGACCTGGGTGTACGCAACATCCCCCCGGTTGGAGAGGAAGGCATCCTGCAGAATCATGTCGCGGTCTTTGCCTTCCAGAACCAGTTCATCACGCCAGGTTTCCTGAAGGGCGGAATTGTACAATTTCATTTGGATCCCGGTAGACTGGCCAGCTCTGACAGACTGCCGGTAAACCAAGACGAGTTGCCGGTCTTCGCTGTGGCGAAGTAAGAATTCGTCCCAATTGCCGTCTTCGCGGGTGTCAACAGAATCGAGGATTACCGGTGTACCGATGTCCACAAGGCGCTCATCCATGCGCTGGGCTCCCAGGAAATGGACGCGCTTGTTTTTATAGACGTAATAATGGATGATGCTTCCGTCAGCCATGAGCAGGACATTGACGGACTCGGCGGGCATTAGCTGAACATCGAGCGTTTTTCGCCGAACCAGCGCCATTTCCTGATCATAAGTTTCAATGATCTCCCGGTCTTTTTTGTGCTTGTAAATCAGGATACCGGTACTGTTTTTACCCAATACCCGGTAGTTGAGAAAAGACGAATTGATCTTTTCCGCTTCAGAAACGGAAAGCGCCTGAGCAAACAATCCCTGATAAAAAACCACCAGGAACAGCAACGGAAACCATCGGAGCGATAACATGCTTCGTAAATATACTACCGGAATAAACTACCCTGCCGCAATTAAACCGATTGGCGGTTCAGTCCGGTAACAGGATCGTTGAGTTGTTGCCAAAGCCCGATTACTGCTTGAGTTTGGGATCCAGCGCATCCCGAAGCGCTTCCCCGATCAGGTTATAAGCTGTTACAGTCACGAAAATGGCGAATCCGGGCCAGTACACCAGCCAGCGGGCTTCAAATTCCTGCCGTCCCTTGCTCAGCATCTGCCCCCAGGTGACCACGTCATCGGGAACGCCGATGCCGAGAAAGGACAACCCGCTTTCGACCAAAATGGCCGAGGCAATCCCAAACGCAATAGCCACAAAAACAGGAGCCAGTGAATTGGGAAGAGCATGGCGGAAGATGACCCGGGATTCTTTGTAGCCGAGGCTTCTGGCCGCGTCAATAAATTCCAGGCCTCGCGTCCGGAGCAATTCAGCCCGGGTAAAACGGGCGATTCCGGTCCAGGACGTTGCCCCGATGATGACCATGAGCAGGGTCATGGAGCGATCAACTATAGCGGTAATGGTAATGATGATCAGCAACCGCGGTAGGGAGTTCAGAATTTCAATACCCCGTGAAACGAACGTGTCCACGGGAACATGAACTTCGTCGGTTAGCCAGCCAAGTTTTTGCCGGCTGAGCAGCCATCCGAGGAAAAGACTAAAAAGGAAAAAGAGAAGGCCGAGCCACCAGAAACCCAGTTTTCCCCCGTAAAAAAAGAAAAGTCCGATCCCGGCCAGGATCAGCCAGTACCGGATCCGGTTAGTGCGCAGACCGGTATCACCGTAGTACCCCGCAAGGGAACCGAGAACAATCCCGATGAGGGTGGCAATACCCATCGAAATCAATCCTATGGTTAGCGAAATTCGCGTTCCGTGAATCAGCCCTGAAAGCACATCGGCGCCGGTCAGGTCCGTGCCGAGGTGGTGCCTGAACCGCGAAGGTGCCTCAATAATTTCACCCTCTACAGTTTTGAACTTCTGGGGTCCCCCAGGCGAGGCATAATCGCGGTTATAGCGGTCCGATTTTCCGGGGGAATACGGAATCGGAGCCCAGACCACTTCGTCCAGTTTTAGGGCCTTCCAATTGGTGATGTCAAATTGCAGCCGCTCAGGCTTGCCCGCCGCGTTGTAAACGGTGTCCACGGTGGTGGGGGCAAAAACCGAAGTCCATGCCGGGAAATAGGTCTTGCCTCGGTATTTGGCGTAAAGAGGTTGATCATTGGCCAGGTAAGGGGCGAAAACCGCGATCAGAACGAGGGCGGCCAGCACGTACACCGAAACCATGGCCGGAATATTCCTTTTGAATTGTTTGAGGGCGTATTGCTGAAATGAAAACTCTGTGGCCAGATAAGCATCCCGGTCAAAAACCATGGCGGAGCGGCCCCAGTAAATCAACAGGGCTACCGGAATCAGGAAAAGCAGAATGTTTGCTGCGAGGAGCAAAGAACCGTCCAGGTAATAATTGACAGCGCCGGCAACCGCCGTGAACAGCAGCGCCATCAGCCATTTGCCGGGAAGCTGCTGGTGGTACAGACAATAGGTATCGAGTGTGAGCAGCAACAGCGCTCCAAAACTGAACATGATCAGCCACCACTGAGGCAAGGGAAAAGACCACAACAACAGCAGAAAAACAAAGGGACCGTTTTTAGTCAGACTACTCCAGGTCCACAAGTTGTAAAAGGGAACGAAGGCTTTCCAGGATGGGATTGCGCACTTCTGAAAATTAGGTTGGAGGGCAACACCGAAAAGTGCAGAAACGGCGGCAATTCCGGCGATCTGCAGCAAGAGATGAAGAAGGAAATGTACCATATTCGGTCAGGCGGTTGGAGTGGATGGAGTGTTGTAAAAGGAATTACTTGTAGGAAATACGAGGGTCCACTATGCCATACAAAACGTCTGAAACCAGGTATCCGATCATGGTAAAAAATCCCAGGATGGTGAAGATGGTTACAATGACCGGGTAATCCTGATTGATAACCGCTTCATAGATCATGACGCCCATTCCCGGGTAAGAGAAAATCATCTCAATGATAATAGAGCCGCCAATGGCTACCGGGAAAATGTCAGCAAATACCGTGATGATGGGGATCAGTGAATTTCGAAGGGCGTGTTTCAAAACAACCTGCTTCTCCGGAAGCCCTTTGGCGCGTGCTGTCCGGATATAATCCTGACCGAAAACTTCAATCATTCCCACCCGCATGATCCGGCTGAGGAAAGCAAACGATCCGTAAGTATAAGCGAGTACCGGGAGCACGAAAAACGGAGCCCGGTGCTTGACCTTTTCAAAAAAACTCATGGTGTCCGCATTGTAGCGGGCGGGGTCCATGATGCCAGACTCCGGGAACCAGACCAGGTTGTCCGGATTGGCGAACATGTACAACAGCCAGGTTCCCACAAAAAAGACGGGCAGCGAGTACAGCACAAAAAGCACAATGGAAGATGCCCGGTCAAACCAGCCGTTGCGTTTGTAGGCGGAATAGATTCCAATAGGAACAGATATGATGTAGGCGAAAAAGATTCCCAATCCGGCCAATAAAAGAGACCACATGACGCGTTGTCCAATCTTCTCGCGAATAGGCTGACCGTCGTGAAAAGATTTACCGAAATCACCGCGGACCATCCCGAGGCGGGTTCTGTTGCCAGGGTTCTCCCGCAGAAACGGCACATCGCCAAAAAGCCAAAGATGGTACTGGTTAAAGTAACCGTGCCATTGGAGGGTAGGCACAAAAGACTTCCACCGGGTGGGCTTGTTTTGCACTTCTGCATATGCCGATTTTACATCCGCCAGCGCCAGGGCAGGTTTGGCCAGATAACCGGCGTCGGCATAAAGCAATTGCAGCGTGTCAAACTTGGTCAGAATGACGCGCTCGTCATCGGTGCCCATCAGGGTGCCATAGGAAATATTGGAGAGGTTGATCTTCTCCTGATATTCATTTTTCAGCGTCGCATACCTCGCGCTGTCCGCCGCGGACATGGCTGCGGAATCACCCGTGCCGGCCTCAGCGACCATCCGGGCTTTGACCAGCTCATCGGCGTTAATTCCAAAGTGCGCTTTTCTCGCGGCTTTCAGGGAGACGAAGTACCGGCTCACGGCCTCCCAGTTTCCCGTCCGGTTTACCAGCTTAACCAGGGCTTTGCGCTCCGTCTGATCCGCAATTTTGAAAAGGGTATCCGGCTGGGCAAGGGTGCCAAAGGTGAAGTAAAAAACCGGCCGGTCCAGACCCAGCTCCCGTCGTAGCTCTTGCCGTTGTTGGGCTGCGGCGTTGCTTTGCTCGCTGGTTCCCCCTTCGGAATCTGCGGCGCGAAGCAGCCTTTCCACCGGATCTCCGGGTGCGCTGATGCTGATGATAAACGCCATCAGGGAAATGATCAGCAGCGTCGGAACAAAAGCGACAATGCGCTTCAGGATATATTTGAACATAGTGGGCCTGGCTTATAACTGCTCCGGGGTTAACGGCGAGCTGCTTTTGGCAAACTCCGGTCTCAGCTTGAGGTTATTGGTGAACAATCCCGGCTTTTCGCTATACATATTCCGGTTGGCAAAACGCTTGTGGATCACCGTTGGGCGAACACGGCTGTACAGAAAAACATAAGGTTGATCATCGTATATTTTCTTCTGGAGGGCCCTTTCAACCGGCATCCGGTCTTCCGGAAGCACCTTGCTGTTGCACTGGTCTATGAGTGCATCGCTGGTGGCGTCGCCAAAGCCTACAAAATTTGAACCTTTGTTCACCCAGGAACTGGTGTGCCAAAGCTGAACCGGATCTGAATAGGAACCACTGCCTCCCCAAACCCCGAACATGGCATCGAAATCGTGCTCGTAGGCTTTCTTGTACAGGATCGTGAAGTCAAGTGGAACCGTATTGGCTTCAAGACCCACTTTGTAGTACTCTTCCTTCATCATGAGCGCCGTTTCCTTGCTCAGGGTTGAATTGCCAAAATAGTTCATGTCGAATTTGAACTGAACTTTTCGGCCGTTGATCACTTTGTCGCGGATGTTGTCGCCGTCGGTATCCATCCAGCCGGCATTGGTCAGCAACATGGCGGCCGTGTCCAGGTTAAAGGGAATCGGACGAAGGTCGGAATTATAGGACGGAACCAGCGGTGAGGTCTGGCTGGTCTGGCGCTGTCCGTTGCCGTAAAGCAATACTTCAATAATTTCATCAACCGGAGTGGCATAAGACATGGCCAGGCGAACATTTCTATCCGCAAAAAATGGCACTCGGCCCACTTCCTCCGGGCGCATATTCAACCCGAGATACGCGTAAGCATATTCAGGAACAAATTCTGAATCGAAAGCATCCTGGAAATAATCGAGTGCGCGCAACTTGAGCAGTGAACTGTTCCCGAGGTTGACACTCACGTCAACCTTCTGGTTCTTCAGCGCCATTTTGGTAGCCGCAGCATCCTTGATGATTTTAAATACGATCTTTTCCGGGTAGTTGGCGTTGTATCGGCTCGTATCGCTGTCGCCCCACCAGTTTTTCTTGCGGGTGAGTTCTATGTAATTATCCGCTTCCCAGGCTGTGATTTTGTATGGACCAAGACCCACGAGGCGTTCCGGGAGGTAAGAGTTGTCAGAGTTGTTGAATTCCTGCATCCAGTCCACCAGATCCTGGCCGGCTTTAGCCTTGAAATCCGGGGCGTAAAAATCTTTGAAGGTGTAGCGGTCAAGTACGCCATCGGGGTCCCAGTAACTCTGCTGTTGGATATATATTTCCGAGTAGATTTCCGCGTTCGTGGCATAAACCTTCTTGGCCTTCATCGTAAAGACATACGGATCGTTTGGGTCCAGAATCACGTCGTCAATCACGGTGTCGTAATTGGGCCTCACTGCCGCATTGTCCGTGAGCGGACAAACCTGAAGTTTAGAAGTAAACAAGACATCTTTTGCCGTCAGCGGCTCGCCGTTGTCCCAGGTGATGCCCTTGCGGATCCGGTATTTGTAGTACAACTGGTCTTCGGATATTTCCGGCATACTTTCTGCCAGCATGGCAAATGTTTCCAGGGTAGCCAGATCAATCCGGACGAGTGATTTTTGCGTGTAGTTGAAAATAATGGTGCGGTCACCGGAATTGTTGTTGAACGGGTGCAGCCCGTCCGGCTGGGCAGAAAGGTGAAACGTAACCACATTGCGGCTGAGGTCCGGCGGAGGAACGCATCCCGGCAGGGAAAGTAACAAGGTCAACACACCGGCTAAACCGGAAGCCCTGAGCAAAATCAAATTCCTGGACATAGACAGAATAGTTTGTATCTCAAAGTGTTAAGGAATAAATCCACACAGCGTCAAGGCTAACAAATATAGGAAAAGAGGGGGCTCCGCAAAAAAACCTTTCTCCCGCTCCTATTCCCGTACTTTGGCAACCGTCAAAACGGGGAAAGGTTATGAAAATCGGGCAACAAACAGTTCTGATAACCGGAGGCTCGGGCATGGTGGGCAGCCGCCTTGACCTTGCCCTTCGCGAACACGGGCACAACGTGCGGATTGCCAGCAGGCAACGGGGTAAGGTTTATTGGGACCCGAAGCGAAATATTCTTGCCGAAGACGCGCTCGAGGGGGTGGATGCCATCATCCACCTGGCGGGTGCCGGAATTGCCGAAAAACGCTGGTCGTCTTCGCGTAAAAAGGAGCTGGAAGAGAGTCGGGTGGGCACAACCAGGCTTTTAGTCAGCGCCCTAACCGAGCGTCCCCACCGGGTTAAAACCTTTATCACGGCTTCCGCTGTAGGGTATTACGGAAGTCGCGGCGACGAACTCCTCGACGAAAACAGCGCGCCGGGAACTGATTTTCTGGCCCGGCTGAGCCAGACCTGGGAGGCTGCGGCCGACCCGGTTGCCGAACTGGGAATCCGGTTGGTGAAAATGCGCATCGGTATCGTCCTTTCACGCCAGGCAGGAGCGCTCAAAGAAATGACCCGAACCCTGCCCCTTGGCGTGGCCGGCATTCTGGGCAGCGGCAAACAATACTACCCCGTTATTCATGTTGACGATCTGGCCAGGATGTTCCGGTTTGTGCTGGAAAAGGAAACCTGCCAGGGCATTTACAACGCGGTTGGTCCCGTTCCTATCCGTCAGCGTGACCTGATGCCCATGATCCTGAAGGCCTCCGGCCGCCAGGCCATCCTGACCCCTGTGCCTGAATTTGGCCTGAGGTTAATGCTGGGCGAAATGGCCGACGCCGTGCTGATGAGTAGCCGCGCAAACTGCAATCGCATCCGAGAAGAAGGGTTTCGCTTCGATTACCCGACCGTAGAGCTTATGCTCGAAGCGCTGTATGCCTGAAAAACAGCGGCATCACTCAGGAACCAACTCCAAAAACTCCGGGTCACTCGCATTCTGCTATGCTCCGCACCGGACTCCTACCCGTAATTGAGCACCGGACGCAGCCAGCGCTCCATCGTTTCAAAAGGCCATCCTTTGCGCTGCGCCAGGTCTTCCACCTGGTCACGGCCGATTTTACCAGTTCCGAAATAGCGCGCTTCCGGATGGCTGAAATACCAGCCGCTCACCGCTGCCGTCGGATACATCGCGAAGGAATCGGTAAGCGAGATCCCCGTGTTCTTCTCCACGTCCAGCAGCGACCACAACGTGGCTTTTTCGGTGTGATCCGGACAGGCGGGATAGCCGGGCGCGGGCCGAATGCCCTGGTAGTGTTCCCGGATCAGCGCTTCGGTATCCAGGTTTTCATCCGGTGAGAAACCCCAGCACTTTCGCCGGACTTTGGCGTGAAGGTATTCGGCAAACGCTTCCGCCAAACGGTCGGCTAACGCTTTGAGCAGAATGCTGTTGTAGTCGTCGTGCTGCTTTTCGAATTCAGCGATTTTGATTTCTATGTTCTGACCACTGGTCACGGCAAAGCCGCCGATCCAGTCCGGAGTTCCTTCCGGCGCGACATAATCAGCCAGGGAACGGTTGGGCTGGCCGTCGCTTTTGCGGTTTTGCTGGCGAAGATGGTGCAGCACGGCACGGACTTCCCGCCGCGATTCATCCGTCCAGACTACGATATCGTCTCCCCGGCGGTTGGCCGGAAAAATGCCGCAAACAGCTCGGGCCCGCAGCCATTTACCAGTAATCAATTGCTGAAGCATCTCCTTCGCATCCTCAAAAAGCTGGCGAGCGTGCTCGCCCACGATTGCGTCGTTGAGAATGGCCGGGTAGCGGCCGGCCAGTTCCCAGGTTTGGAAAAACGGCGTCCAGTCAATGTATTCAGCCAGCCTGGCCAGGTCCACGTTGTCAAATACGTGGACACCCGGGTGCTTCGGAGCCGGCGGCGCATAGGTTGACCAATCGGGTTTCCAGGCATTGGTGCGCGCTTCTTCCAGGGAAACATAACGGCCCTCTTCCTGTTTGGCGGCGTGACGGCTGCGAAACAGGTGGTAATCCTCGTCAAGTGCCTGCACAAATCGCTCCCGCTCGGTGTTGTTGCCGTTCAGGCTGCTGGCCACCGTAACCGCCCGGGAAGCATCCAGCACATGAACCACCGGCTGGCTGTAACCCGGGGCAATTTTAACCGCCGTATGCATCCGCGACGTGGTGGCCCCGCCGATCAGCAACGGTATCGTGAATCCCTGGCGTTCCATCTCCTGGGCCACGTGCACCATTTCATCCAGCGAAGGGGTGATCAGACCGCTGAGCCCGATCATGTCCACGTTGTGGGCTTTAGCTTCTTCCAGAATCCGGTCAGCGGAAACCATCACGCCCAGGTCAATAATGTCGAAATTGTTGCAACCCAGCACCACCCCGACAATGTTCTTCCCGATGTCGTGAACATCGCCTTTTACGGTGGCCATGAGGATGCAGCCCTTCGAACTGCCGGCTGCCTTGCTTTTTTCAATGTAGGGGGTCAGGTGAGCCACGGCCCGCTTCATCACGCGCGCCGATTTGACCACCTGCGGCAAAAACATTTTTCCGGCGCCGAACAAATCGCCAACGGTTCCCATCCCGTCCATCAGCGGCCCTTCGATGACCTCCAGCGGCGTATCAAAAAGCAAACGCGCTTCTTCGGTGTCCACTTCAATGTAATCGGCATCGCCCTTGATGAGGGCATGGCGGAGCCGATCGGCCACCGGGGCATCCCGCCAGCTTTCATCGCGGACCACAACTTTACCTTTGGCGCTGATGGTTTCGGCAAAATTCACGAGGCGCTCCGTAGCATCCGGACGACGGGCCAGGATCACATCCTCAACACGCTCCAGAAGCTCCGGGGCTATTTCGTCATACACTTCAATCATCCCGGCGTTGACGATGCCCATGTCCATGCCGGCGCGGATGGCGTAGTAGAGAAAAACCGTGTGCATCGCCTCGCGAACGGCATCATTTCCCCGGAACGAAAACGAAACGTTACTGACCCCGCCGGAGACCTTGACTCCCGGCATGGATTCTTTAATTCGCCGCGTGGCTTCAATAAAATCGAGCGCATAGCGGTCGTGGGCTTCAATGCCCGTAGCCACGGCAAAAATGTTCGGGTCGAAAATGATATCGGTCGGTGAAAAACCGGCCTCCCGGGTCAGCAGGTCGTAGCTCCGCTGGCAGATGGCTACCCGTTTTTCAATGGAATCGGCTTGCCCTTCTTCATCAAAAGCCATCACCACCACGGCGGCTCCGTAGCGCCGAACGGCTTTGGCGTGTTGGAGGAAAACCTCTTCGCCCTCCTTGAGGCTGATGGAATTGACAATGCCCTTTCCCTGCATGCATTTCAGCCCGGCTTCCAACACCGACCAGCGGGAAGAATCCACCATGACCGGCAGCTTTGCGATATCCGGTTCAGAAGCCATCAGGTTCAGGAATCGGGTCATGGCCACCGGCGAATCGAGCATGGCTTCGTCCATATTCACGTCCATGATCTGTGCGCCGCCATCCACCTGATGTTTGGCTACCGCCAGGCCATCTTCATAGCGATCGTCCCGGATCAGGCGGGCAAAAGCACGCGATCCGGTCACGTTGGTGCGCTCGCCGATGTTGACGAAATTGGTTTCGGGGGTAATGACCAGCGCTTCCAGTCCGCTAAGGCGGGTATAGGGCGAAAATTCTGCGGGTTGCCGTGACGGATACCGGGCTGCAATTCGGGCAAATTCCCGGATATGGTCCGGCGTGGTGCCGCAACAGCCGCCGATGATGTTGACAAAACCACTGCGGCAGAAATCTTCGATCTGCCCGCCCATCATCTCCGGCGATTCGTCATAACCGCCAAAGGCGTTGGGGAGCCCGGCATTGGGATAAGCCGAAACAAAGCAGGAAGCCATGCGGGCAAGCACTTCCAGGTGGGGTCTCATCTCTTTGGCCCCAAGCGCACAATTCAACCCCACACTGAACGGGTTGCCGTGCTCCATCGAAATATAGAAGGCTTCCGGCGTCTGGCCGCTGAGCGTGCGCCCGCTGGCGTCGGTGATGGTGCCGGAGATCATCAGCGGCAGCTCCAGGTTTTTTTCTTCCAGTACGGTCCGCACGGCGTAAACGGCTGCTTTGGCATTCAGCGTGTCGAAAACGGTTTCGATCAGCAACAGGTCGCTGCCCCCGTCAATAAGCCCCCTGACCTGCTCGGCGTAGGCTTCGGCCAACTGGTCAAAGGTTACCGCCCGGTAGCCGGGGTTATTGACATCCGGGGAGAGCGAAGCTGTCCGGTTGGTGGGGCCGATTGCGCCGGCCACAAAGCGCGGGCGGGAAGGATCGGCTGCTGTAACGATATCGGCAGCCTGGCGAGCGAGACGGGCAGCTTCTACGTTCAGTTCATAAACAATGTGCTCCAGGCCGTAATCGGCTTGTGCGATGGATGTGCCGCTGAAGGTATTGGTCTCCAGGATATCCGCTCCGGCTTCGAGGTAGGCCACGTGGATATCCCGGATAATGTCCGGCCGGGTCAGGCAAAGCAGGTCGTTGTTGCCCCGCAGGTCTTTGTGGTGAGCGGCAAAGCGCTTGCCCCGAAAATCAGCTTCCGTCAGGATATGGCGCTGAATCATGGTGCCCATAGCACCGTCCAGCACCAAAATCCTCCGCCGGATAAGATCGTGAATCGTATGGCTCATGGTTATTTTCTTATCTGCCCCAGAAACCGAATCCGGTTAACTACATTTCGAATGGGTTTCGAAAAGCGGTCAGCCGGAACTCCCGGTTTTCACCGGGATAGCTGGGTCGGAGGTGGCACCTTCAGGGTCGGCTGTTGCCGGTCCAGGGTTGCCAAGACGTCATCGGGCCGAATCCCTCAGTCTTTCTCGATAAGCAAAGGCAGTTTTTATGAAGAGTGACAAAGATAGAGCCTTCATCCATGTCAGCCAACGTCAGCGTATCGCATATATTTGCCGGCTGTGAAAGTTACCGAACATCTGGAGCAGGCAGTGTCAACGCTGTTCTCCTTTGAGGTCCTTCCTCCGATGAAGGGCAAAACCATTCAGGACTTATTCCGGGTCATGGATCCGCTGATGGAGTTCAAACCGCCGTTCGTGGACGTGACGTACCACCGGGAAGAGATTGTTTACAAGAAACGCGCTGACGGTCTGGTAGAAAAAGTTCCCACCCGTAAACGACCGGGCACGGTGGGCATTTGTGCGGCTATTACCGCGCATTACAAGATTGACGCCGTACCCCACCTGGTCTGCGGCGGGTTTACGAAAGAGGAAACCGAAGACGCCATTTTTACCCTGCACTACCTCGGCATTCAAAATTTTCTGCTGCTGCGCGGGGATGGCCTGAAAAGCGAACCGCGCTTTCTGCCCAGCGAAGGCGGTCACCATTTTGCTTCTGACCTGGTTTCACAGGTCGCCAACATGAACCACGGCCGCTTTCTGCATGAAGAAACGGCAACGGACGCCGCAACGGATTTTTGCATCGGGGTGGCTGGATACCCGGAAAAACACTTTGAGGCGCCCAACCTGAATACTGACCTGCGCTACCTCAAGAACAAAGTGGATCAGGGAGCGGATTACATCGTTACTCAGATGTTTTTCGACAACCGGCACTACTTTGAATTTGTTCAACGCTGCCGCGATATCGGCATTCACGTGCCGATCATTCCGGGGTTAAAACCCATCACCGCCAAATCGCAGATCAACACCCTTCCCCCGGTTTTTCATATTGATATTCCCGATGAATTGGTCAATGCCGTAGAGGCCGCCAAAGACAACAAAGACGCGGAGAAGGTTGGAATCGAATGGGCTATTCAGCAAAGTCGTGAGCTCATTGAATTCGGGGTTCCCTGTGTGCACTACTACTCCATGTCCAAAGCCGAGCCGATTCTGGCCATTGCCCGGGCGGTGTTTTGAACGGGTGCCCGGCGCTCCGGGCCTGCAGGCTTTCAAAAGATCTGAATGATCTCCTTGAAGCGATACCGGTGCAGCAAACCGCCGGCTTCAACCGCGAGCTCACCGCTGTCTTCAACCCCGGCTATCACCCCTTCGAACTCCTTTTCCGGGGTTTTGAACCGGCGCAGTTCCCCGTAGCCGCAGAGCAATTGCAGATACTGGCGCTTCAGGCTGGCCCAGGCTCCCAGTCGGAGCTGCTCGTAGCGGGCATTTAGTGAACCCCTGAGAAGTTGTGCCAAAGCGACGATCTCCCGGTCTCGCCCGTCCAGTTGGAACAGGGAAACCGGATTGGGCAGTTCCGGAGGAAATTCGCGCTGGTTTACGTTCAGCCCAAACCCGAATACACTGTAAGTCAGATTGCCCCGCGAGACGCCATTTTCGATGAGGATACCGGCTATTTTCAGGTCTCCGGCATAGACATCGTTTGGCCATTTGAGGCACCAGGCCGCCCCGGCCTGCTCCCGGAGAGTGTCCATAACACCAAGGGCCATCGCTACATTGAGCCGGAAAGCCTCGCGGGCCGGTAAAAAATCCGGGAAATTGATCACCGACATGGTGAGGCTTTTCCCGGGTTCACTCCACCATGTGGTGCCATATTGGCCGCGCCCGGCCGTCTGATCCAAGGCCAAGATGGCAGTCCCGGGTTCAGGCAGGCCCGGAGCGCCCTCCGGCCTGGTTTTTGAGGAAATCCACGCCAAAGCGAACCGATTGGTCGAGTCCACTGTTTGAAGGATGATCAGCGGGTTGTTTTCAGCCTCTGTCATGAGCGGCGATTCCAAACAAGATTGCGTAAATTTGAATGTAAACTGTGGAATGGAGATTACGGAACCCGGGAGATTGTTTATCAGCAAATTCCGGTCGGTAAATTTCAGGCTGTCGTGCACCGGCAGATCCCCACTTAAGTAGCCCGCGTGAATAAACCGCTTACCAGACCGCTCAAGCAAACATACGCTGTAGAAACGCTGAACGATTTAATCGTTGACAGCATTTCGGACAAGAAAGGCCTGAACATCATCACCCTTGACCTCAGGAGGATTGAAGAAGCCGCTGCCGATTTCTTCATCATCTGCACGGCTGAATCCACTACCCAGGTTAAAGCCATTGCCGACCACGTCAATAAAAAGGTCAAAGATAATTCCGGAGAATACCCCTGGCATTGCGAAGGCATGCAGAATCTGGAATGGGTATTGATTGATTATGTTGACACGGTGGTTCATGTTTTTCTCCGGGACAAACGCACGCTTTACAACCTTGAAGACCTGTGGAGTGATGCCGATTCCATCTTCCACGAATCCGCCAGCTAACTGGTCTGTGCCTTTTTGCTTTTTCTAATTAATAAACCGGGCTCCGCGAAGGAGCTGATGTCAATTTCAGATTGTGAGTATCATTCGAAACAACGATAGCGAGAAACCCCAGACACCTAAAAAGAAGTTCAACTTCTACTGGTTATATGGTCTTGCCGCGCTGCTGGTCCTCGGACTGCAGTTCAACACGTTCATGCCCAAAACCAACCAGCCCATCAACCCATCGCGGTTTAATGAGTTTGTGGAAAAGGGCTATGTCAAGGAAGTTACCCTGGTCAAAACCACCAGCCGCAATATGGTTGAGGTCACCCTGACCGATGCCGCCCTGAAAGATGCGGAGTTCAAAGACCTGAATCTGAAACGCCCGCCGCATTTCCAGTTTGAGCCCATCAGCGTTGAAGGCTTTGAAACGGCCATCAACACCTACAACGCAGACAAAGCGGTTTCCGACCGAATCGCTATGGACTCGCGCACACAGGTGGAATGGATGAAAACACTGCTCGCCTGGGTGCTGCCAATCGTGATTATTGTGGTCATTTGGCTGTTCATCATGCGCCGGGTCACCGGTTCCGGGGGAATGGGCGGCAGCGGCCAGATCTTCAACATCGGCAAATCCAGGGCTAACCTCTATGACCGGGACACCAAAGTCAACGTGTCGTTTGCTGACGTAGCCGGACTGGACGAAGCCAAACAGGAAGTGATGGAAGTGGTTGACTTCCTGAAAAACCCAAAGAAATACACAGCGCTTGGCGGTAAAATCCCCAAAGGGGTGCTGCTGATCGGCGAGCCCGGCACGGGTAAAACACTCATGGCCAAAGCCATGGCCGGCGAAGCCCAGGTGCCCTTCTTCACCATTTCCGGTTCCGACTTCGTGGAGCTCTTTGTAGGTGTTGGTGCAAGTCGCGTGCGTGACCTGTTCAAGCAAGCCCGGGAAAAAGCGCCCTGCATCATTTTCATTGATGAAATTGATGCCATCGGCCGTGCCAGGGGCAAGAATATGATGCAGAGCAACGACGAGCGTGAAAACACGCTCAACCAGTTGCTGGTAGAGATGGATGGTTTCAGTTCCGAAAAAGGCGTGATTATGCTGGGCGCCACAAACCGCCCGGACGTGCTGGACTCCGCGTTGCTGCGACCCGGCCGCTTTGACCGTCAGATCTCGATTGACAAACCCGACCTGATCGGTCGTGAGCAGATTTTCCGAGTGCACCTCAAGCCCATCAAAACGGCTTCTGATGTGGATGCCCACAAACTCGCCGCCCAAACACCCGGTTTTGCCGGCGCTGAAATTGCCAACGTGTGCAACGAGGCCGCGCTGATTGCAGCACGCTGGGACAAAAAGGCGGTGGAAATGAAAGACTTCAACGATGCGATTGACCGCGTCATTGGAGGCCTTGAGAAAAGGAACAAAATTATTTCGCCCGAGGAAAAGAAAATCATTGCCTACCACGAAGCCGGCCACGCGATCTGCGGCTGGTTCCTGGAGCATGCTGACCCGCTGGTCAAAGTTTCAATTATTCCCCGCGGAGTGGCCGCGTTGGGCTACGCCCAATACCTGCCCAAAGAGCAGTACCTCTACACCGCCGAGCAGCTCATGGACATGATGTGCATGACCCTGGGCGGCCGTGCAGCAGAAGCCATCGTATTCGGAAAGATTTCTACCGGAGCGCAAAACGACCTGGAGAAAATCACCCGGATGGCCTATGCCATGGTCACGATCTACGGCATGAATGAAACCATCGGCAACGTGTCTTTTAATGACCCGTCCGGTGACTACCGCTTCCAGCGTCCGTATTCGGAGGAAACGGCAAAAACCATTGACGAGGAAGTTCGCAAAATCATTGACGAGGCTTACCGCCGCACCAAGACCCTGCTGCAGGATAAGCGCCAGGAGCTCGAGCGCGTTGCCCTGTCCCTGCTGGACAAAGAAATCATCTTCCAGGCCGATCTGGAGGAATTGATCGGAGCGAGGCCCTTCGCCATACCCGAAGAACTTCTGGTGGCCGGCCGGCCTCCCGGTTACATTGCCACCAATGGAAATGGCAATTCCGGAAGTACGCCCGAAACCGAATCAACTTCGGAAGCAACACCAGCTTCCGAAACTGTTCCGGAAGGTCAGATCACACCAACGACTGAATCTTCGACGGACTCCAATCACGCTGCCGGTCAGGCTTCCAGTAAGTCGGCCGCAGATCCTCAGGAGTCCGCAGGACAGTGACCGCTAACCCTTCAAACCGGGAAGATTCCTTTTAACCTTCGGTGGGTTCCGTCAAAAGAGCCCAATTCCGCAGTATTCAAAACCGATTCTGGTAATTTGTGCCGGATAAACCGATTCTGGTAAACTGATCTTGGTTAACTGACCATGTCCACGGCCAAAGAGCGCATTCTCCACCGCATTCGCGAAGCCCTTCAGCGAAAGGACTCTCTTCCGTTTGAAGACGAGGATCTCAGCGGGCCGGTTTTTGCCGGATCCCCGGAATCGCTGGATATTTTGTTTGCCGAGCGATTTACCGCAGCCGGTGGCCGGTTCTTCTTTGCGGAGAATCAAAACGAATTGCTGAGCGCGCTTCGCGAGCTGTTTCTGACCAAAGGCTGGACCCGCGTTGCCTGCCGGGACGCATCACTGGTCGAGCAACTGACTTCAGGCGGACTGCCCGCGCTTTACAACGGTGTTGATCTCTCGGGCGCCGAAGCAGGCTTATCGCGGTGCGAAGCACTTGTAGCCCGCACCGGCAGTATTTTGCTCTCTTCTCGGCTGGCCTCCGGCCGCGAATTGCCGATCTACCCTCCGGTTCAGCTCGTGGTGGCAGATACCCGGCAGTTGGTGCCGGATATAGCCGAAGGCCTGACCCTGTTAAAAAACCGCTACCCTGACCAACTGCCTTCCCTGATTAACTTAGCCACCGGGCCAAGCCGCACGGCAGACATAGAAAAAACGCTTGTGCTGGGCGCGCATGGTCCGGGAGAAGTTTACGTCTTTCTCCTTGACCGGCCCTAAATCGGCCTGAATTGGGCGATGAGGCCGGGCAATCGGGTTGAACCCAGCATGGAACGTACACCGCTGCCGCCGGGCAAAAAAGTTTTTTTTGTTTCCGATGCCCATCTTGGGGTGCCGGACCGCGCGAGCAGTTTGCAGCGGGAGAAAAGGCTCGTGTCCTGGCTCGAGGCTATCGCGGGAGAGGCCCAGGCTATCCACCTGGTTGGTGACTTATTTGATTTCTGGTTCGAATACCGCCACACGGTTCCTCGGGGCTTTGTGCGTGTGCTGGGAAAGCTCGCCGAACTCCGCGATCGCGGCATTTCGATTTACGCCTATACCGGCAACCACGACCTGTGGATGTTCAACTATTTTGAAGAGGAATTGGGCATTCCGGTTTTTCGCTCGCCGCAGGTTTGGATCTACAACCAGACCCGCTTTCTGGTCGGCCACGGCGACGGCATCGGTCCGGGCGATTACGGCTATAAATTCATCAAGCGGATTTTCAGTAGCCCGGTTTGCCAATGGTTGTTTGCGCGCATCCACCCCAATTTCGGTGTAGGGATGGCCCTTTATTGGTCGCGAAAAAGCCGGCAGGCTGAACAAGGCCGCGATGAAACGTTCCTGGGTGAAGCCGAGCCGCAGGTCATTTACGCCCGCCAGGTGCTCGAGCGCGATTCGTTCCGCTACTTTTTGTTTGGGCACCGCCACTGCCCGGTGATTTACGACCTTAATGATGAGAGCAGCTTTGTCAATCTCGGCGACTGGATCAACCATTTCAGTTACGCCGTTTACGATGGAACTGAGCTGCAATTAAAGCACTGGCCCGCAGCGGATTTGACCGGATTGCCAACCGATAATGCCCGGCAATCGGGTCAGGAAAAAGCCGTGCCGAAAACGGCAGGCGCCTCTTCGTTGTGCGGCATCCTGCTGCTGGTATGTGCAGTGGCCTTTTGCGGCGGCAACAGCCGGTCATGCAATGCCCAGGCAAACGTCAATTCCCCGATCAATTTTACGGATCCCACGCCCCCCCTTTCGCAAGCGCCAAAACCGGGAGAATTGCTTTTTCAGGTTCCGGGAAAATTTGTGAGCCTCGCCGTGGATGGCCTCGGCAATCTTTTCACGCTAAGCAAAAGCGGCGAAATCCACCGCTACAGTTCCGATGGCCGCATGCTCTACCAGTTTAGTGTCGTTCGCCTCGGAAAGGTTGGCACCATGGACGTTTCCAACCCATTGCGGGTTCTGGTCTATTACCCGGAATTCCTGACGGTGTTGACGCTTACCAATACGCTAGCCGTTACCGGTGAAATTGATCTGCGCAAGCTGGGATTCAACAAAGTTCGCGCTGCCGGCCTTGCGCGCGACGGGCAGATCTGGTTGTATGATGAAGCCAATTTCCAACTGGTGAAAATTGATGATCGGGGTCAAATAGCCCGCCGCAGTGAGCCGTTGAACTACATTCTGGGACTGGAACTGCAACCCATACGATTGCTTGAACAAAATGATCGGCTTTTTCTCCTGGATCCACAACACGGTATTCTGGTGTTTGACGCTTTCGGCACTTACGAGTATCGCTTCGGCGGACCGGGAATCCGACACATGCAGGTATTTGCTGAACAGGTGATCTACCAAAATGCTTCCGGGTATTTTTTCTATGATCTGAATACGTATTTCGAAGGGCCGTTTTCGATGCCCGACTTCCCGATGGAACTGTGGTCGCTTGACGGACGCAGGATGGCCCTGCTGGGACCCGATGGCATTGCCGTCTTTGCTCTGCCCTGAGGCCCGGGCTTGCTTACCTTTGCGCGATGCTGGAAAAACTCGAAGCGCTTTACGACCGCTGGCGAAATCTTGGTGAGCAGTTAAATGATCCCGGACTGATCCGGGACATGAAGCGGTATAAACAGGTCCACAAGCAGTATAAGGATCTGAACGGCATTATCGAGGCCCACCGGGAATACAAAATCGTGCTTGGCAATACCGCGGATTCCGAAAAAATTCTGAACACGGAGAAAGACCCGGAAATGCGCGAAATGGCCAAGGAAGAACTCGATCACCTGGTCAGCCGCCGCGCGGAACTCGAAGCGATGATCCGGCAATTGCTCATTCCCAAAGATCCGGAAGATGCCCGCGATGCCATCCTGGAAATACGGGCCGGCACCGGCGGGGATGAAGCCTCACTTTTTGCCGGCGATCTGTTCCGGATGTACAGCCGTTACGTCGAGCGCAAAGGGTGGAAGGTAGAAGTGGTCTCTTCAAGCGAAGGAACCAGCGGCGGCTACAAAGAAATCATCGCCAATATCAGCGGCGAAGAAGTTTACGGCACCTTGAAGTACGAAAGCGGCGTTCATCGCGTGCAGCGGGTGCCGGCCACCGAAAGCCAGGGCCGTGTTCACACCTCCGCAGCCACGGTAGCCGTGCTGCCCGAAGCCGACGAAGTGGACATTGATATCCGGCCTGATGATATCCGCGTTGACGTTTTCCGCGCCTCTGGCGCCGGCGGTCAACACATCAACCGCACGGAATCGGCTGTGCGCATTGTTCACGCCCCATCCGGGCTGGTAGTTGAATGCCAGGACTCCCGCTCGCAGATCAAGAACCGCGAAAGCGCCATGAAAGTGCTGCGAACCCGTCTGTATGAACTCACCCTCAAAGTGCACCTGGACAAAATTGCCGGCCAGCGAAAAACTCTCGTGTCAACCGGCGACCGCTCCGCAAAAATCCGCACCTACAATTTCCCGCAGGGCAGGGTCACCGACCACCGCATTAACCTGACCCTTTACGCCCTCGACGACGTGCTGGCCGGTCAGATTGATGAACTCATTGAGGCGCTGCAACTAGCCGAGAACGCCGAGAAAATGAAAGCGGGAGAAACGGTTTGAGGGGAGGGGAAGTTCCCGGATAGTTATCATTGCCTGGACGGGCTGCTTGATTATTGGCAGTACTTTACTCAGCCAACTTAACTCTAACAATTTTCCATTCACTGTATTGGTATTCCAAAATCAAGATTTGCTTCCATCTTTTCGAGGTATGTAGGGGGTCGCTAGCGTAGTAATCAGCAAAAACAACGGCTTGATCAGTATAGGCATTCTCAAGTCTAACTTCATAGATAATTATATAATCAATTCCGCCATACGCATCTGTTGAAGAAAACCATTTATAACCACCATTCTTATTCCAACTCGGATTATTTGTTAACAAAAACGCATCATAAAATTCCTCGTTACTTAAGTGGTGTAAAAAACTCTTAACAACCTCAGTTGGTCCGTATTCTTGGTCATCATTCGTCATTTTTTGATTAGAAATTAGACTGTTACTTAAGTAGCCTATGAAAAATCCATCACCTTCCGACACAATAATCTTTGTCCACGAAGTATAGGTAGTATTATCAATAATTCTAATTTTTTCATTTTGGTCTATAGTAGTTAACACATTTGTTGTAGTTGTTGGCCCTAATCTTAAGTTAGCTTTTGTTGCTGAAACGTACTTAACAGGTAAGGAATATATTTTTGAAACATCAATGTCAAAAACATCATTCATAGTCGCAGTTGTTATGGTGGAGTTGTTTGTGGTATTATTAGTTGGTTCAGCGATGTTTGTGTAGGAATTATTCGTCGGGTTGTAAGTTTTAGAGGCTGAGTGCGTATTGGTATAATTAATATACGTATCTGAATTGTATGTTGAAATACCTTTGTTATCGGGTGTAATATAGCCAGGCTCTCCCGTGTATGGATTTACGTTACCGCGTGTAGAAAAATTATCTCGATTTGTACTATTTGGTGCAGTCCGATAATAGCCTTTTACATAGGTTCCGTTACTTCTATAATAACCACTCACATATACGTGATTTGGATTAGTTTGAGAAAATGATAACAGCGTAATAAATATTAATATAATTGTTATTATATGTTTCATTATTAAATGTTTTTGATTTTATCCCATTGCCGCAAAACATCGGCCTATCTAACAACCCGACCTTAAATTGTGGATTTCTTCCTTTCGTTTAAAGATATAAAAAGGTTTGGTGTTTGCAGCTTGTGTCTATGCAATTTTTACCTGGCAAACCCCGCGATCAGCTGTATTTGATTCCCATCACGCTGGACCAGACCATTGGGAAAGACAATGAAGTCCGGCTCATTGATCTGTTTGTAGAGAGCCTGGATCTGCGCTCTATGGGATTTCATTTCCCGGAAGGGAAGGGTGCCCAGGGTGGCCGTCCGTCCTATCACCCTTCAGTGTTGTTGAATCTGTATTTATACGGTTACCTGAACCGGATTCGCTCTTCCCGGGCGCTGGAGCAGGAATGTGGCCGCAATTTTGAGCTGATGTGGCTGTTGCAGGGACTGGTGCCTGATCACAACACCATTTCCAATTTTAGACGGGATCACCCCGAGCCAATCCGCGAAGTATTCCGTTCTACCGTGCGCACTGCCGATCGGTTTGCGCTATTAGGCAAGCGCCTGGTGGCCGGCGATAGCACGAAGCTGCGGGCACAGAACAGCAAGAAGAACAATTTTAATCCGGCCAAGATCGCCCGGCACATCGCCTACCTGGATGCAAAAATTAGCGAGTACCAGCAAACCCTGGATGGAGCAGATACCAGCATTTCGTTTCAGGAAGCCACGCTGGGTATGCGGCGATTAAAGCGGCAGCGCAACCGGTATCGGCGCTTGGAACAACACCTGCGTCGCAGTGGACAAGGCCAGGTTTCCACCTCCGATCCGGATAGCCGGCAGATGATCACCCGAAACAACATCACCGAGGTAGCCTACAATGTTCAGACCACCGTGGATGCAGAGTATAAGATGGTGGTGGATTACCTGGTAACCAACACCAACGATTCCAAAGCCATAGGCACGATGGTGGAACGAGCCACCGAAGAACTGAACACCAACACCTTCACGGCGCTGTATGACAAAGGTTACCACACGGGCAGTGAGTTCCAGAAACCTGACGAACTGGGCGTGGAGGTGATGGTGGCCATACCCGATGTTGCCAGCCAGTCGCCGGACCCGGCCTATAACCTGGAGGCCTTCGCCTATGATGCCCGCAAGCACCGATACACCTGCCCACAGGGCCATGAACTGCGAACCAACGGACGCTGGTACACCAAAAAACACCGGAATACCGCCACCCAGGTTCAACACTTCAAAACCAACCGCTGTAAACAATGCCCGGTCAAAGACCTGTGCACCCGCAACCCCAATGGACGACTGATTGAACGCTCCGAACACGCCCACCTGGTAGAAGCCAACAAAGCCCGCATCCAGGCCGACCCGGCCACCTACAAACTCCGGCAGCAACTGGTGGAACATCCGTATGGCACCATCAAACGACAATGGGGCTTTGACCACATCATGACCAAACGCTACCTGGAGCGAGCCTCCGCCGATGTGGGCATGATCAT
>JANNSM010000190.1:0-4841 GCA_031402635.1 Bacteroidota bacterium
CATTAAGCTCAGCGCGGTTGCCTACCACAACACCCTGCCTTTTCTGTACGGGTTGGAACGCTCCGTGCTGGCCTCACAGTTGAGCATAAGCCTGGATATCCCGTCAGGAAGTGCACGGAAACTGCGGGAAGGCGAAGTAACTCTGGGCCTGGTACCCGTCGGTGTTTTGCACCGGGTACCCGAAGCCCGAATTGTCAGTGACTGGTGCATTGGCAGCGATGGTCCGGTGCGCACCGTCTGCCTGTTTGCCGAAAAACCCATCGAAGAGCTGAAACGAATTTGGCTGGACTACCACTCCGTAACTTCCGTCAGGTTGCTCGGTCTGCTCCTTAAAGAATTCTGGAAACTCAGCCCGGAATTGCTCGAGGCAGGTCCGGGTTTTCGCGAACAGATCGGCGGCGAAACGGGAGGACTGGTTATTGGCGACCGGGCTATCGGGCTTGAAAAGCGTTTTCCATTTGTATATGATCTAGGTCAGGTCTGGAAGGAATGGACTGGCTTGCCCTTTGTTTTTGCGGTCTGGGTGAGCACCAAAGTACTCCGCCCGGATTTTGTGCAATCGTTCAACGATGCGTTGTCTTACGGGGTTCACCATCTCCCGGAAGTTGCCGAATCCAGATCCGAAGCGAATAGTGCGGATTTTGATTTGCTCGATTACTTTGAGCACAATATCAGTTATGCTTTGGATGACCGCAAGCGAGAAGGACTTAGCCGTTTTCTAACGGCTATTGGTCACCATCCGGTCAACTGGGCATCGCCGGAGCCCCGGTCAGTGTTTCCAATACAGTCCTGATCATCCGGTCAACTGCGGCACTTGCATTGCCCGAAAATTGCCCTGTAACGCGGTTTGCGAGGATCACATTAACCGAAACACAGCGGTGTCCAAGCAGCGCCCCAAGCCCGTAAATGGCGGCTGTTTCCATTTCAAAATTGGTGACCCGATGACTGCCGATCCGAAGACGGGTCAGCCGCTCGGGAAGATCTTTCAAGGCAGGCTCAAGTCTCAGCGAACGCCCCTGAGGACCGTAAAATCCAGGACAGGTCGCCGTAATCCCTTTCACCCAGTTTGCCGGAAACCGACTTAGCAGCGCATGATCAGCCGCGCAGAGATAGGGTTTCAGGGGAAATGTATCCAGTTCAATCGGCCAGGGGAGGAGTGCTTTCCGTTCTGCAGTATCTCGCATAGCAGTTTCGGGCACTGCAGTTTCTTTCTCTTCCGTTTCGCCAGTTTGCGCCGGACCCCGCTGGATCAGCCCTTCCGGGTCCCGGTAGAAATGCAGGAGGCCGTCCAGCCCGAGGCCATGAGAAGAAACGACCAGCGCGTCAACCGGCAAATCCGCTTGCAGACTACCGGAAGTGCCCAACCGGATAATCTCCAGGCGCGTGAGTTTTTCGCGGGGAACGCGATGCTCCAGATCCAGGTTGACCAGGGCGTCCAACTCGTTGAGCGCAATGTCAATATTGTCGGTGCCAATCCCGGTAGAAAGCACGGTAAACCGGCGTTTCCCGATTCGCCCGGTGCAACTGCGGAACTCACGTTTTTCGCTTTGATGTTCAATGGCATCAAAAAAGGCGGAGACCCGCGGAACTCTTCCCGGATCGCCAACGGTCAGAATAGTTTCCGCAAGGTGTTCCGGCTTCAGCGCCAGGTGGTAGATGCTGCCGTCGGCATTGAGAATCAATTCGGAGGGTTCAAGCGCCATCGAACGAAAATACGGTGCCCGGCCGGGCCCGTGCCGGAGCCTGGTGAACGGATTTCCTTGTTTCCAACTTAATTTCTGATGCAATAGCCGACGATGTGGGCGTTTTGGAAGTGTTGGTCACACCGGGAACCCCCGGGTTGGTGCCTCCAAAGTACCGAACTACAGCCACTGGCAGCTGGGACAACCCAGCCGAGTCAATCTGACCCGGGATGGGTTTTCCGGCTCTTCCGGAAGGTTTCTGGTCTTCATTGACCTTAAAAGCGTCGCCATCGGTTCCCAGCCGCCATGCAAAGCACAAATGACGGGCTTTGGGGTGTTCGGCGTGCAAAAAATCGAAGTGCTCTTTGATGTCTGGCACACCATTGACCAGAAGGGCAAAACTGAAAAACCGGCTTCCCTTTTCCCGATATTCTCCGGTAGTAAGGCCTGACAGGGTTTTACAATAATAGAAGGGGTGGGGCCACGAACTGGGGGAGTAGTATGCTGCTGGTCTCCTTCAACAGGGAGTTGCGTCAACAGGATGATGTGTAACGAATCGCTTTATTTATCTTTGATTTCTACAAGGTCACCATCATGAATATCCTGAGATCAGTTTTTTTAATCGCACTGGCTTCGATTTGTGCCGGAAGCGTTTCAGCACAAGAGTATCTGGGATACAGCGGCAGCAATTATGCCGGTGTTCACGGACTGTTTACCAACCCGGCCTCCATTGCTGATAGTCGATATGAACTTGATATCAATGTATTCGGGGTTTCCGTTGGTTTTAACAATGACTTTCTGGCCTTGCGGAACGACGGATTTCTCGGCATGGGAACACTGACAGAGTCTTATGACGACTGGGCGGACTTCAGGGAAAGGGCTCTGATCGTCAATTTTGACGGCAGTGAAAGTGGTCAGAAAGCAAACCTGAAACTGAGTGCTGATGTTCTGGGCCCGGCAGCCCTGATAACCCTTAGCTCCGTGGATGCAATTGCCGTCGGGGCGCGGTATAGAACGATTATCAATTTTGACAATCTGGGAGCTGAAGCAGCTAGGCTGGCTCTCGACGAATTTGTGTATCCACCATTGTGGGGCCAAAATTTTGAATCGGACAGTTCGAGTTTGGATGCCCTTGCCTGGATTGAATATTTCGGCAGCTATGGAAGGGAAATCTGGAATGACGGAGAACACTACATCAAGGCAGGCGTTACGCTAAAACTCCTTCAGGGAACTGCCGCTTACTATATGTACGGGGAAGATGTGAACTACAACTTCACCAATGATGATATTCTCACGATCCAGGAAAGCACGGTTCTTTACGGACACTCCGAAAATTTTGACACGGATAAGTTGTACAATGATGTCTATGTCAATTTGGGTGCCTGGGGGTTCGGCGCCGACATTGGGGTCATTTACGAGTGGAGACCTGAAGGTGCGGCTTATAGCGGCAGGATGCGGGACAATTCCGTTGCCAAAAATGACCGTTCGGCAACAAGGTATAAACTCCGTGCAGGGTTTTCACTGATGGATCTGGGAGGCATCCGTTTTGACCGCGATCCGAAAAGTTATGACCGCCCGCCCGGTTCCATTGACATTGACAACTGGGATTTGACCGAAATTCAGTTGGATGGTGTGGAGAGTTTTGATGATACCCTGAACAATCGCTTTCCGGTGCAGGCCGAAGGCCTCGAGGACAAATTTGGAATGAATTTGCCCTTCGCCATCAATATGCAGGTAGACTACCAACTATACAAAGGCTTCTACCTTGGAGCGAATGGCTGGATCAGCCCCAAAGCGATAAAAAACGTGGATAAAGTACACGGCATTTCGCGCTTAACCATCAATCCGCGATTTGAACACCGCTGGTTCGAAGCCGGATTTCCGCTGAGCTACCAGAATTTTAACGGGATAGATGCCGGGATTTATCTGAGACTTGGCCCGGTCATTCTGGGATCTGCCGATCTGTTCTCGGAGGCATTCAGCGAAGGAATTGACGCGGCAAATGTCTATTTGGCGTTAAAAATTCCGATTCTCTTTGACCGGACAACAAACGGCGCAACCGGGGACTCTTACGAACAATACTGAGCATTGCATAGCGTAAATTTTGTTTTGGAAGAATTTTACCGGCTGGTTTTTATTTAAATATTTTTCCCGGAAAATTTTTTCGCCAGTAGATTATCACTTACGCCAAAAATCAAGGACGGCGAATGTTCAATACGTCTCGCCAAAGAGTAATATTTTCTATGTTATGACCCGGTGGATCGGGAGCGGCAATGCCATCACCAAGTTCTGCGCAGGTCTTGAAAATTCGCGCTTCGTTCCAGCATCCGGATTCAATAAAAGAGCGGAGGGTTTCTGCGCCCCCTTCAACCATCAGGGCATTCATGCCACGCTGGCCCAGCCGTTCAAGCAGTTTGGGCAGGTAGTAGCGATCAGCATTTAATGCCATCACCTCCACGCCGGGTAATAAATAACGCTCGGGGGGAAGATCAGGTGGCCGGACCAACAGCGTTGGAGCATGGTCGTTAAAGACGCGGGCATGGTGGGGCAATTCTCCGTAGCGGTCCAGGATAATGCGGGTGGGCATGATCGGTTGGGGGAGCCCTTTTCTCAGGCTGGGTTCCGCGCTATTTTCCGCTGCATCCTTCGGCTCTTTCGCCCCATCGGCCAGTGGTGCAAATCCCGGCACCAGACGGGGAGTCAGCAGGGGATCGTCATTCAGTACCGTTCGGGCGCCAACGAGAATACCCTGGCAGGATGCTCTCCATTCGTGCACCATCCGGTCTTGCCAGGCATCGGTAAATCTCACCGTTTTTCCGCCTGGACCCGCAATAAAACGATCAGCACTTTGCGCCCATTTCAGCATAACCCAGGGCCTGCCGGTGGTCATACGGTGCACAAAAGCACGGTTCAAGTACAAGCAATCTGCTTCGAGTACATTTTCGATAACCTCGACGCCTGCTTTTTGAAGCTGTTCTATACCCCGACCTGCAACCAGCGGATTGGGATCTTTCATACCGGTCACTACGCTGCGAATTCCTGCGGCAAGAATACTGTCCACACATGGAGGCGTTTTGCCGTGGTGGGAGCAAGGCTCCAGGTTGACATACAGGATAGCCTCTTTGACCAGGGAGTCGCGGCGGAAGGCCTCGAAGTCGG
>JANNSM010000191.1:0-3404 GCA_031402635.1 Bacteroidota bacterium
CCCTGCACCGAGATTTCCCGAGCCTTGAACTTACTTATTTTCAGAGCAACCACGAAGGAGAGTTGATTGACAAACTGCATACGGAAGGGTTTTCTCCCGGTGGAATTGTCATCAATGCCGGGGCATTCAGCCACACCTCTATTGCGCTGGCTGACGCCATCAGGGCAATCAAGCGCCCGGTGGTTGCCGTCCATATCAGCAATACGTTTGCCCGCGAAGAATTTCGCCACCGGGATGTTTTAGCACCGGTTTGTATCGGACTCATAGCGGGTTTAGGACTTGAAGGATATCGGCTCGCGGTGGATTACCTGATTCGACGCCACGGAGCCTGAATGAATCTGATTGCCAGTAGTGCGCGATGAGGATTTTATCGCTCCCGTCATTGTTCGGGGAAATCGCCCCAATTTTTTCGACCCCGGATAAAGACCTGCCAAACCACACTTCCCCGATACCACCCCGCTTTCCGGGTCCGGTCGGGTCCAATTTTGCAGGCTTGTTCTTTTGCGAGACTTTCAACGGCCCGATTGCGCCAGTAAACTATTTTCGGCAGGGTGTTCCAGCCTCCGCGAATGGCGGCGGAAGCCATAGCGGGTTTGCCGATCAGCAGTTCCCGGAGTGCGGCCAGGGTATCCAGTGCCAAGCGGATGGGAAGGAGCCACAAAAGCCGACCGGCCGGCAGATTTTTAACCAGCATCCTTCCGTTGTTGCGGAAGTTGAGGTAGAGTTTGTTGGGGTTGTCACGTTCCAGGCTGCCACCGCCGACATGGAAAACAGCGGAGCGCGGTTCATACATGATTTTATAGCCCGCCCGACGGACTCTCCAGCACAGGTCAATTTCTTCCATGTGGGCAAAAAATTCCTCATCCAGTCCGCCTAGTTCGCGGTAGAGGTGAGACCGAATAAAAAGGGCTGCTCCGCTGGCCCAGAAAATCTCGGCCTCTTGCTCATACTGGCCTTCATCCCGCTCGGTATGATCAAAGAGCCTGCCCCGGCAGAAGGGGTAACCCAGGGCATCCATCATCCCGCCTGCAGCGCCTGCGTATTCATAAGTATCCCGTTTTTTCTCGGCGAGTACTTTTGGTTGGGCTGCTCCGGTTTTTGGGTCACTGTCAAGTCGGTCAATTAACGGTTGAAGCCAACCTTTCCTGACTTCCACGTCCTGGTTGAGCAAGACATAGTATTCCGCTTCTATCCTGTATAGAGCGTAATTGTAACCTCCGGCAAAGCCAAGGTTATGGGCAATGGAAAGGATTTTGACATCGGGAAAATTTTCGGCAACATAAGCTACTGAATCATCGGTGGAGGCATTGTCCGCAACCCAGATTTCCGCTTCCCTACCGGATCCGTTGCAAATGGAGGGAAGGAATCGCTCCAAATAAGAACGACCATTCCAGTTTAATATCACGATGGCTACCCGGGGGGTGGCGTTTTTAACTGTCATACCCTCGGAAAGGTTGCACAATTGCGAGACTGCAGCGGGTCAGGGTTTTCCCTCATTAAAAATGCTGTCTCCGGCATCGTCTTCCAATTGACCGGCGTTGCCGCCAAAAGTGCTCTGCGGATTCTGCGCGTCAAAGTTATTCAACAGTGAGGGATTGGTTCCGGCGCCATAAACCAGCATTTTCCATCGGGGGTCCTGAAGTTCTCCAACGGCGTTGGAGTGGATGAGCTTGTAATTGTTGGTTACCATCGTGGGCTCATAGAAGATGAACCGGATATTGGTTTGTCCATCGGCCAGGGAATAATACTGCCAGATTTCATAGGGCTTGGCGCTTGGTTCGTTGACTCTCCGGGTAATGTCGTTCGGTTCACCATATTGCAACAGAACACGGCCCCGGTCGGTCCGGTATCCCGGTGTGGAGGTAGTTCCGTATAAAATATTGGCATCTTTGACCGTTTCCAGGTACGAAAGCCAGGCTGCATATGGATTGACGGTATCTCTTTGCAACCAGAAATTGAACAGAAAGCGCTGCTGCAATGTGCTGTCGCCATTTCCCTGAAGGGATATTATCAAATTCTGTTCGTGGCGTTGGGCAACCGGCTGGATGAATTCAAGGTAAGCTTGGAGTTGTTCCGACGAATAGCGCTCAGCCCAGGTATTCCCGACATCCAGCATGGCGATGTTTTCCAGTTTGTCAACGGCCCGGTTATTCAGGCGCTGAAAAAACGTCCGTTTGCTGAGCAATACTTCGTTTTGCCTGTTGCGGATTTCCGTAACGACATCGTAGTTTCCGGTGGGCAGATCGTTCAGATCAAATTCCCTCAGTACCGGAATCACGGAACTTGCTGTTGTTTTCTGATACTGCCAGAAATTGGGGTTGATCTGATCGGAGCCGCGCTCGCGAATGGAATAGGTCAGCAAAAAACCTTCGCCGCTAAGCACTTCATCCGTTCCATACAGTTCTGCATAAAACAACAATTTATTGCGCTCAGTTGGATAAAAATTAATAGCATAAGGGATCATATCCATCCCGTTTTTAGTAAAAATTCCCGGGTTCCTGGAGGTTTTGTATTCGTCCAATAATTCAATGTCTGAAAATGCCGGCATCACGGAAAAATCGGCGGTAAGTGTTCTTCGGTAGTCACCGCTGTTATCTTCCTGCAGGACGTCAGCAACCAGCACTTCCAGTTCCAGTCCGGGTTGCGGAACAGGCAGTCTTTGAAGGTCAGTGAGTGCGAAATCAATATTGGCGGTATCGGAAATAATTGGGCTCTCCAGTTTGTATTTTAGAAAATCCACCACCCGTTCACCGTCTCGCAGCAGGATGGTTACTGAAGCGGAAGCCTGGAAACGGCCGGAAGTCAGTTTTTCGTATCGAAGCGACCTGCCATGTAGATTCAGGTATGTTTCAACATACGGTCCCGATTCGGGATGAAGGAAAACCGCATGGCGCACGTTCAGGCTGTTTTCAACAGTCCATTGCGCTCTGCCGGAAAACGGAAAGGCGCACAGTATGCTTATCAAGATGGCCAGAATTGGATGATCGCGTTTCATGGGTTGTATTTGATCGAATGGAAAATTCGACAAAACCAGCGGGGCACTCGCATTCCCGCAAGACGTTTTTGGCAGTTCCCTTAAATTTACGTCATAAGCCGGACAGTGCTGGCGCAAACCCCCGGTTTCACATCACCACTTTGTCAGATTTAAATGAAAATTCGCAGATGCTTCATGCTTCAGGTTTAAATCAAACGCCCAAAGCCGTCCTCCATACTGCGGTAATCGAAATCCAGTATATGCCACCGGTGGAGACTTTTGCCCGCCTGATTGGGTATTCCCGTATCCGGTTTGAAGCCTGTGAATATTGGGTTAAGCGTTCTTACCGCAACCGGGCTCATGTTGCGGGAACCGGCGGAAAGCTTGTGCTTAGCATCCCCCTGGAACGCAGGGGAGGGGAGCGTCGGCT
>JANNSM010000192.1:0-2823 GCA_031402635.1 Bacteroidota bacterium
AACACCCATTGCGGCATCGGTAACTTCGGCGCGGGAGGGAAGCCCTGTTTTGGCCAGGTTTTCCAAAACCTGTGTAGCCCAGATCGTGGGCACGTGAGCAGCTTCGGCAATCCGCAGAATTTCTTCCTGCACTTCAGCGAGCCTCACGAAGCCCGACTCCACTGCCAGATCTCCCCGTGCAATCATGACCCCGGTATCCCGCCGCGCCATGGCGGCGAGCAGTAAATCCGGGAGATTGCGGAATCCGGAATTGGTTTCAATTTTTAGCACCACACCAATTTCGCGGGCTTGCTCTTCATCCAGTGCCTGCATCAATTTCTTCACATCCTCTTCGCGGTTTACGAACGACATGGCCACCAGGTCTGCATGGCGCACCACGAATTTTAGATCCTCCCGATCCTGCTCCGTCAGCGAACTCAGACTCAGGGTTGAACCCGGCAGGTTGATGCCTTTCTCGGCCCGGAGTTTCCGGCCATCAGGCGGAGCCTGCGTGATGCGGACGGCCAACCCGTCTGCGCAGGCCAGCTCGATCATACCGCCGATTGTTCCGTCATCAAACCAGACGGGCTCCCCGGTTTTGACATCGTCAAAGACCTGGGTCATTTCACAACTGATCACGGCGCTCCAGCTTTCAGGAGGCATGATGGGCGAAGGGTCTGTGCCGGTTTGCCCCGCTTGCTGTTCCGGAAACAAGCCGCCATGGGCAGCCAGCCATTCCACCGGAATAGCTGTTTTGCGATCAAGTGCCGCTGCCGGAACAAGCAGAATCCAGTCTCCCCGGTCAAGGCGATGACCGTCTTTTTCATCCCGAAACTTTCCGGTCCGGATTTTTGGTCCCCCAAGATCCATGCAGATGCGGCAGGACAGTCCCAATTCTTCCCGCGCTGCATGGATATGAGCTACAATCGCCGACCAGCAGGCGGCGTCATCATGGGCGCAGTTGATCCGGGCCATGCTCATGCCGGACGCCATCAGGTTGCGGATCAGGCTGGGATTGTCTGCAGCTTCTCCGGGCATGGTGACCATGATGCGGACTTTTCGCAGGTTTCCGACAGGTCCCAGCAAACGGTCCGAGTTCAAGACCAGGGTGTCCTGGCCCTGCCGGAAACCGATCGGGGTAGGGCCATCGCTAAAATCGGGCATGCCGGCCTGTCGTGCCAGCGCCAGCATGGCCAATGTTCGCTCCAGGGCAATCATGACGTGGGGCTCCACCCGGCCCAGTGAACTCAGCCCAACCTGGCTCAACCGGTCCTGCAAAGGCCGGATATCGTAGCGGCGAAGAGAGAGGTAGTGCAACAGATTCCGGGCCGAAGGAAGGTGATCCGGGTGAACGGCGAGCAACTTTTTTCCGACGTTGTGCTCATCCGCAATCAGGTGATCGCGGAGTTTGTACAAGTCCACCGCAAGGGCATCCAATCTTGCTTTGCTCAGTGCTTCCGCGGCCGGGGTGATCTGAAATTCCATATCAGGTGATCTTCTCGCAGCGGTAATTGGGTTGACCCGGATGCCTGATGCGAAACTACGGTTCGCTTTGCTCCAGAATCAACCGGTCATTCTCAGCCCGGAGCCGGGACCGGCCGCCCAAAAAATCGAGCATCGCTTCTCCGGCCAGTTCTCTTCGCCAGCCCTGCAGAACAGGTACCTCCCGAACCCCGGCGGCAACTTCGGCGAGTTCCGCACGGGAAGCCAGCAAGGCCTGGCTGATGTCTGCCTTGCGGGCCTGAATTTGCAGCACGACCGATAGCGCCATCACCAGCGATTCGTCCACGTCATGCGAGTTTCCTCTTTTCCGGTTCTCCGGCCATTGCTCTTTGGGAATCAGCTCCGATTCCAGGACCAGCTCGATGAGCCGGGCACCGCATTTTTTTCTGATCCCGGCATCCAGCCCCCGCATACGCTCCAACGGGGCTTCGGTATGCGGGCGTTGCCTGGCAAGGTCCAGTATGATTTCGTCTGGCAGCACCCGCCGCCGAGGTCTGTCGAGCTCCTGGGCAGTCTTCTCGCGCCAGGCGGCTACCCGTCGGGCAATTGCGCAACCGGCGCCTTTGAGCTTGTCCGTGCCTTTGACGCGTTCCCAGGCCAGTTCCGGATCAGTCCGGTACGTATTCAGATCGCTCAGGACTCGCTGCTCTTCGTCCAGCCATTCCCGCCTGCCCCGGTGAAGCAATTCTTCGTTGAGCCGTTTGTACAGGATGGCCAGGTACCGGACATCATCGGCGGCATAGCGGATGACTTCGGGCTCCAGTGGCCGGTGCATCCAATCGGTTCTCACCTGGGTTTTTCCCAGCGGGATGCCGCAGATTTTTTGCACCAGGGGTCCGTAACCGATTTGCTCGCCCAAACCGAGCAGGGCAGCGGCAACCTGGGTATCAAAAAAGGGCCCAGGAACGGCGCCGGTTCGCTCCACAAAAATTTCCAGGTCCTGGCGGCCGGCGTGAAAAATCTTGAGGACCTGGGGATCGTTCATCAACGCATCCAGGGGACTGAGGTCCAGTCCGGCGAGCGGGTCCACGCAACCAATTTGCTGAAAAGTGGCCAGTTGCACCAGCGCGAGCCGCGCGTAATAGGTTCGTTCGCGGTGAAATTCGGTATCAACGGCAACCACCCGCTCCAGCCTTGCCTGCCGGCAAAACCGGCTCAGCGAATCGCTGTCAGAAATCCAGAGAATCTGGCGGTTGTCGTCGTCTGGCGGTTGGGAGTCCGGCTTGCTGAGCTTGGCCATATGGAAATCAGACTGAGCGAAAAAACGGAAAGCGATTTTCTCCGGCACACAAGATACGTAGGACCAGGCAAGGCAGATACTCGCCGTTCCGCTGGCTGCGG
>JANNSM010000193.1:0-8079 GCA_031402635.1 Bacteroidota bacterium
GCGCGGCAAAACGCCCAACACTTTCTTCGATATAATCAAAGACTACGTTGTAAACCCCCGGTTCCCCATAAGTACGAGTGCGTCCAAAACCGCATTCCATCCCAGCCAGCGATTGAATTTCCAGGGCGATGTGCTCTACTACGTGGCCCATCCAGGTACCTTCCTGCACACGCTGGAAAAAACCTCCGGGGGTTCCCACCGAACAGCGGTGTTCATGCATGCCGGGAAACATGGCTTCCAGACTCTCCTGAAAGCCGGAAATATGGTTGGTGGGTCTGGCCTCGAGTTCTTCCAGATCCAGCACCATCACGATCAGTTTGTGTCGGCGCACGGACCAGTAATTGGGACCGCGCATGGCGTTAATTTCGCGAATTCTCATAAACGGTTTTTCCGGTTATATTTCTGTCGGCGCTGTGATTTGGAGGATTGCCATAGCAAAGCTCTCATAGTGTACTCCGTACACTTATCGCATTTTGTCGCATTTTGCCTGGCAAATTGCCAACTTTTGCACACACCCATCCCTCACGCCTTCCGACGAACTTGATTATCCTTGCGGAAGATAGTTTTTTTGTTTGCCAGGCCATGCATCCCGGCGGGGTATTTCCGCGTAAAATCTGCGGTACGGGCATCCGCCAAGAAGCCAAAACAAATGATTCCAAGCAACCAGGTCCGGGGAACCCTCATCCCAATCGGCGGCGCAGAATACAAGGGCGAGAAAGATGAGGACTACGGGCTGGATTTTATTGAAGACGGCATCCTTTCCCGCGTCGTCAGGGAATGCCGGGTTGAAGATCCCCGGGTGGTGGTCATTCCCACGGCAAGCAGCATCCCGGAAGCGGTTGGCAAGAACTACGTTAGGGCGTTTCAGAAGCTGGGTTGCTCCGACGTCAGGGTTCTGGACATTCGCAAGAAAAAGGAATCGCGGATGGAAGAAAATATTCAGGCGGTCCGCGAAGCTGATTGTGTGATGTTCAGCGGCGGTGATCAGAGCCGGATAACCCGGCTCATTGGCGGTTCTCCACTGCATGAACTGCTCATGCGGCGGTTTCGCGAAGACCAGTTTGTGCTGGCCGGAACCAGTGCCGGTGCCATGTCCATGAGTGTGGAAATGATCGCCGGAGGCAGCAGTACTGAATCCATGCTGAAGGGCGCGGTGCAACTGAGCAAGGGCATGGGATATATCCCCCAGCTTATCATCGACACCCATTTTATCCGGCGCGGTCGTTTCGGGCGTCTTTGCGAAGCGGTGGCCACCTTTCCCCACCTGATGGGGGTTGGTCTCAGCGAAGACACCGGGTTGGTCATCAAAGGTTGTAATGAGTTCGAAGTGGTCGGCTCGGGCATGGTCATCCTGTTTGATCCCAGTCAACTGACCCACAACAAACACGCGGTATTGAAAGAGGGAACTCCTATGTCCATGAGCAATCTGATCACCCATATCCTGGCCCGCGGTGACCGGTTTACCATGAACAACCGGACTATTCGCATCAAACCGATTTCTGTTCCAGCCTGAGCCCGGTTTCAGAGCCGGCCATCTTCGTCCCGGATCGGCAGGTCATTGATGCTGGCGTAGCGCTTTTGCATCAGACCGTTGTCATCAAATTCCCAGTTTTCGTTTCCATAAGAGCGGAACCATTGCCCGGAATCATCATGCCACTCGTATTCGAAGCGAACGGCAATCCGGTTGCCGGTGCGTGCCCAGTAGGTTTTTTTCAGGGTGTATTCGAGTTCCCTGTTCCATTTACGAATTAAAAACTCCCGGATTTCTTCCCGGCCTTTCAGAAATTCAGCCCGGTTTCGTCATTCGGTATCCGGCGTATAAGCTAAGACAACCCGGTCTGGATTTCGGCTGTTCCAGGCATCCTCAGCCGCCTGAATCTTCTGCTTTGCTGTTTCTTCCTTAAACGGGGGAAGGGGTGGTCTGCTCTCCATAGCCTTAATTACTTTGTGTTTTGCGGTGAACGATACTGCCCGCAGACTGGGCGGAAGCGAAAATAGTCAGGTCGGCGATCGTGACGTGGGACGGTGCAGTGACGGCGTAAACGACCGCATCGGCAATGTCTTTCGGCTGTAGCGCTTCAAAACCCTCGTAAACAGCGGCAGCCCTTGCTGTATCGCCCTTAAACCGGACCAGGGAGAACCCTGTTTCCACAAAACCCGGCGCAATGTTGGTGACCTTGATCCCATAGCGGGTCAGGTCAAGCCGCATGCCCTGGCTGAGCGCTTCTACGGCGTGTTTGCTGGCACAGTAAACGACACCGCCGGGGTAAACGGATTTTCCGGCAATAGAACTGATGTTGATGATATGCCCCCGCTGACGTTCAACCATGCCGGCCATAATGGCTTTGCTTACATACAGCAGCCCTTTGACATTGCCGTCAATCATGGCATCCCAGTCTTCGGTATTGTTCTGTTCCATCGAACCTATCCCGTGAGCGTTTCCCGCGTTGTTGATCAGGACGTCCACAGATGCCCATGCTGCAGGCAAGCTGCTTATTGCCTGACGTACCTCTTGCTCCTTTCGAACATCAAAAAGAAGTGTCATTACTGCTGTTGCTGCCGGAAGATTTTCGCAGACCTGTTCCAGCCGATTACGGTTTCGCCCGCAAAGTATCAAACGATATCCGTGTTCGGCCAGTGCAACAGCAGTTGCAGCACCGATTCCGGAACTCGCCCCGGTAATCAGGGCAATAGACGAGCCGGGGTTTATTGTCATTTCTTCCATAAATTTTCAGGGGTAAATCAGCATGCCCGGATTCGGTTAAGGAGAACGCCAGGTCTATGCGAGACTATGGATTGCGGTAGATGGCCACCATTTTTTCACCGCTGTCATTTAGCGCTGCGCGGTACATGCCTTCCGTATTGAATTCCAGGGCGAAGTTGCCTTTCGTATCCACAGCAATCAACCCACCGTCACCGCCAATGTTTACCAGGCGTTCATGAATAACAATGCGGCAGGCTTCCACGAGGCTCTTTCCTTTGTACTCCATCAGGCAGGACACATCGTAAGCCACCACGCCACGAATAAAATACTCGCCGCTCCCGGTGCAGGACACGGCACAGGTGGCATTGTTGGCGTAATTGCCGGCACCGATAATCGGGCTGTCGCCGATGCGGCCGAAGCGTTTGTTGGTCATGCCTCCGGTGGATGTGGCGGCTGCCAGATTGCCTTCACGGTCAAGCGCCGCGGCTCCCACCGTACCGAATTTGTTTTCGCTTTTGGACGGCTGACTGCTGTGGTCAAGTTGTACCGTTTCTGTTTCCCGGATAGCCAGCCATTGTGCATAACGGAAATCATCGTGGTAGTATTCAGGTGGCCGGTGCTCAATACCTTGCTGTCGGGCAAACTGTTCCGCACCTTCGCCAGCCAGAAAAACGTGACTGGTTTTTTCCATGACCAATCTGGCCAGCGAGACCGGATTTTTAACGGAGCGCACCAGTGCTACTGCTCCGGCTTTGCAGGTCTTTCCCTCCATGATTGAGGCATCCATTTCATGCGTGCCGGCTGCTGTGAAAACCGAGCCCCGGCCGGCGTTAAAAAGCGGGCAATCTTCCAGCTCCCGTACGCTTGCTTCTACCGCGTCCAGTGCGGTGCCCCCACCTTTTAGCAGGTTGTAGCCTATATCCAGCGAACGCTCCAGGGCTTCGCGGTAGCGCAGTTCCGTTTCGGGAATCATGTTTCCAGGCAGCAAAGTGCCCGCTCCACCATGAATAACAAGGGTAATGGGATGCATCGGTTTATTCAAGCTTACTTTTCGACAAAGTACATGTCAATTTCGCCTTTGTGTTTAGCCTCTATTTTTCCGCGATAAGTACATCGAAAATTATCTTTAACCAATTCATAGGTTCTGCCGCTGATATTCACTTTTCCGGTTTCCCCGCTGGATTCCATGCGTGAAGCTATGTTTACGGTATCACCCCAGATGTCATAGGCGAATTTCTTAACCCCAACAATTCCCGCTACGACCGGGCCGGTGTGAACACCAATTCTGATTTCAAATGGTTCTTTACCCTCTTTTATTCTTTTCTCGAGGTGTGTTTTCATATACTGTTGAATATCCAGGGCTGCTCCTACTACATCAATGGCATGGGTTGTATTCGAAACCGGTAATCCGCCGGCGCACATATAGCTGTCGCCAATAGTTTTTATTTTTTCGATGTTGTGGTTGGTAATGATGTCATCAAAAATCTTAAAGCAGGAATGGATTTCAAAAACAAGTTCGGCGGGAGAAAGCTTTTCGGAGATTTGGGTAAAGTCTTTGAAATCAGTGAACATGACGCTTACTTCCGCAAACTGTCTGGCATCAGCACTTCCTTTGGATTTTAATTCTTCTGCAACTTCCTGAGGCAGGATATTTAGGAGCAATTCATCACTTCGTTTTTTTTCTTTTGCTATTTTCTTTCTCTGGCGATAAACAACTGCCAGAAAGATCAATACACCCGCCAGCGCACCGGCAATGGAGTATTGGATCGCGCGTTGCCGGATATCTTTTTTTTCCTGCTCAGCTCTTGCTGCCGCCTCTATTTTTTCAAACTCATATTGCATGGTCATCTGACCCAGCATATTTATTTTTTCATCACTGTATAGTTTTTCGCGTTTATGAATGTATAATTTGTATTTGGAATAGGCATCTTTCCAATTACCCATCGCACTGTCCAGTCTTTCTGCTCCGCCATAATAATCGGTAATAAGAAGTTCACTTTCAATTTCATTTGAAATGGCCAATGCTTTGGCAAGGTAATTTTTTGATTCGCTGTATTGATTCAGGCGGGTATAACAGGTGCTGATTTTGATATAAATTTCAGCGAGTTTCTGTTTAGCTGAAACTGCGTTTAGATTTTCAATAGCTTTTAGAAAGTGGTCAATGGCTTCGCTGTTTTTGGACTGCGTCATATAAGCCTTACCTAAACTCATGTATGATATTCCTATGGAATATTTGTCGTTAATTTCATTACTTATTTGAAGGGAAAGAAAATAATTTTCAAAGGCTTCCTCGTATTTTCCTTTTTTCAGAAAGCTGTTTCCAATCTCGGTGTAGGTAATGCTCAGGTTGGGTTTATCACTTATTTCTTTCAATATCGGAATGGTTTTGTACCGGAATGAAAGTGCCAGTGAATCTTTGCCGAGCATTTCATAGCCATAGGCGATATTGGACATTGTTAGCGCCACTCCCTGTTTGTTGCCCAGTTCTTCATATATTTTTAGTGATAAATAATTGTAGCGCGAACTTTCCGTCAAATTTCCCTGATTTTCATACACCCACGCAAAGAGCTGGTATATACCTGCTATCGCATCCTTATCGCCATCCTCTTTTGCTACCTCCAGCGATTTGGTAAAATAGTCCAGCGCTTCCGGAAACCGGCCCTGATCGGCATAGTCCTGACCAATGCTTCTCAAGGTCTTATGGATAGACCGCCTGTCACCAAGTTTCTCAGCCAGCGCCAGTGCTTCTCTGTGATAGTCCAATGCCTGATCAAATTTGCCCAGTCGCCAGTATAACCGGCCAACAGTCCATTTAATTTGTTGAATATCTGCCTGGCGGTTGAGTTTTTCGGATAGTTTGATTGCCTGAGTCTCATACTGCAGACCCTCTTCCGTATTGTAATATTGGTGCGCATTCATCAGTCCGATCAGCAGGTTGATTTTACCCGTATCTTCCTTTGCATACTGAAGATTATTCAGTAGAGATTCAATATACACCTGGTCATCATTCTGCCCGGTTATTTTCTGGATGAATACGAGTAAGTTTAGAATAAGAATAAAATAAAAAAACTTATGCATATAATTTTATTTATTCAATTTTAACCAATAATAAATACCGGAAAGTATTCACCAGTTACCTGCATAGTTTAGTTCTTCACCGGTCTGTATTTTCAGATAGTCATATTTTAGCTTTATTATTTGCCGGATATGCAGATAATCGTGAGCAAGCCAATTTGTCATGAACATTTTTACCGTCATTTCTCCGTATTTAGGGTGAACATAGGCGCTTTCCAGGTTTGGACCGGAAAGTGATTGAAGCCATTTAACCGATCTTTTCCTCTCTCTCAAAAATTTGGCAAGCGTTTTCCCATAATTATCCTGATCGTATTTTCTCGATATTACCCACCCTTCCGGATCCGTTGGGGGAAGTGGTTGGGCTGGTGTTTCCAAAGCGTGCTTCGTTCTTGCTCTGAAATCTTCTTTTTCTTCATCGCGGAGGTGACATACAATTTGCAAAAGGCACCATTTGTCTGTCGCAGGCTTCCATATGTATTCTTCTTTCTTCTTGTCCTTTAAGAGTTCTTTGAACAGCAATCGGTTGTTCTTCAGTTCTGCGGCTATTGTCAAATGGTCCATTTTATCAATTTGAAATTTTCGGTATAGTAAATATACCTGCCCCGGCGGGGCCTTTTCCTCAGGAAAAAATTTTTAGCCAAAAAAATTGGCATTAAGCTAAAAAAATTAGTAATCTTGCTAAATTCGTTGGCAGACTTTGGGCAATTTTGGCGTTTGGTATATGACTAATAAACCAGACGTAAGGCCTAATGTAAGAGTGAAACCCTTCTCTATCCTCAAAAGTCCTTTCAAAAGTCATTTCAGATCGCCATTTTGAACACGTTCAAACATACCGACCCCCGTACGGCTTCCGACCGCGCTATACTGCACCTTGACCTGGACGCTTTTTTTGTTTCGGTCGAAGTTTTACGGGATAGCAGGCTCCGGGGCCGTCCCCTGATCGTCGGGGGCAAGAGCGGGCGGGGCGTAGTGGCTGCCTGCAGTTACGAGGCTCGCCATTTCGGGGTGCATTCGGCCATGCCGATGAAGCTTGCGCTGCGTCTTTGTCCCAATGCACTGGTCATCTCGGGCGACATGGAGGCGTACAGTAAGTACTCGCGCCTGGTCACGGAGGTTATCGCGGATCGCGCGCCACTGTTCGAAAAATCATCTATTGACGAATTCTACCTTGATCTGAGCGGCATGGACCGCTTTTTCGGCAGCTATGGCTGGGCCTCTGAGTTGCGCAAAACCATTACCCGTGAGACCGGCCTGCCGATCTCTTTCGGGCTGTCGGTGAACAAGATGGTTTCCAAGGTCGCCACCAACGAGGCCAAGCCCAATGGCCAACTGCAGATTCCCCGGGGTTCGGAGCGGGAGTTCATTGCACCGATGTCTATCGGCAAGCTGCCCATGGTGGGAGAGAAGACGTTCCGTTTTCTGCGCGGTATGGGCATCGCCCGGGTGCAAACTCTGCGGGAGATGCCGGTGGAATTGCTGGAGCAACTGCTTGGCAAGCCGGGTGGGGAACTCTGGCGGCGGGCCAATGCCATTGACGATACGCCGGTGGTTCCCTACACAGAAGCCAAATCCATATCCACCGAGCGCACTTTTCAGCAGGACACCATGGACATCCGCTGGCTAAAATCCCTGATGGTCACTATGATTGAAAAGTTGGCCTTCAAACTCCGCGAGCAGCACAAACTGACGGGCTGCCTGACCGTCAAGATCCGCTACTCCAGCTTCGACACCGTGAGCCGGCAGATCCACCTGACCTATACATCAGCGGACCACGTTCTGATGGAAAAAGCCATGGAGCTGTTTGACAAACTATACGATCGCCGCCTGCTGATTCGCCTGGTGGGGGTACGCCTCAGCGACCTGGTGCAGGGCCGCCACCAGATTGATTTGTTCGCGGACACCCAGGAACATATTCGCCTATACCAGGCTATGGATCGGATGCGGGCCAGGTACGGAGCCAGCAAACTAATGCGTGCTGTAGGCCTGGGCCTTGTCAGCGCCCGTCCTGAGGTCAACCCCTTCGCAAAAACATAATAACACGCCAAGGTTCTATCCGCGCAGCCGGCCGGGCCTGAACACCAGGGCACCAAAAGCAGAATAACATGAACGCAACGCAAAACAACCGCCAGGCCATCCGTTTCCAAATCGTTCCCGGAACCCGCCGACTGCGCCGCCAGGACAAAACTCAGTCGCCGGGGAGCCGCCGCCGCATCCGGCCGTTAGCGGTGTTCGATCGGGCAGCTCCGGACCCCCGCCCCGTACTGCCGTCGGTTCAGGCCGCGCCGCCCGCGCCCGCGTTG
>JANNSM010000194.1:0-3128 GCA_031402635.1 Bacteroidota bacterium
CTGGATCGGACCAACCTGGGTTACGTTGGCGAACGTGGGGTTGGTGCGGGGAGCGTTCGTGCTTCCGGTAGCGTCGTTGTCTGACTCAAAACCATTGGAAGAACTGACGTCAGCAATGGCGGGGTCACGGAGACCAACGGCATACTGAACCTGTCCGGAATAACCGAAGTCGCTATCCCAATCATCATCCAGACCGCGGAATGCGATCAGGTGCTTGGCATTCACCGTTCCACCGAACCACTCATACGAGTCGTCACCACTGAAGGAGACCTGAACGTAATCAATAGTGGTTCCACTGCCAACGCCACCCATGGTCAGACCATTGATCTCGTTGTCAAGAGTGAAAGCAATACCGGGGTATTCAATCCGAACGTAATTTAAAATACCGCTGTTGTCGTTTGACGTGGAGCCACCGTACTTGTTGACGTCGGTAATGTTGTTACCGCTTGTTTTGCCAACCAGGGTATTTGGAACACCTCCTTCAATGGTGGTCACACCACCGGCTACGTTGATCGGGGCATTGCCCAGAATGATAATGCCACCCCAGTCACCGTAAGTGCGGGTGTTGACAGCCTGCTCGGAAGTAAATACGATGGGCTCGCAGGGCTCGCCATCAGCAATCAGTTGGCCACCGCGCATGATCACGAGGGTGCCCTTGCTGGCCTTGCGGCCTTTGATAATGGTGCCTGGCTCAATGGTCAGCACTACACCGTTGTTGACGGCTACAAATCCGTCCAGAATGTACACATTGTCGTTCGTCCAGGTTTCGTTGGACTCGATGACACCCTGGGTGACCACGATATCCGCAGCAAAGGCGGCGGTGGTCAGCACAGAGGCTGTCAACATTAAGAAAAGTCTTTTCATGATGGAAGTCAGTTTGGGGTTGTGAGAGTATTTTGGCAATTCTATTTGCCTGATCACATTTGGCAGCGCAAACTTATCCGGATTCCGTTACGTTCGTTTTTGTCTTGCATTAAGGTTTGGCACATTCCCGGTTAAAGAAAAGCGTGGTTATTGTTAACAGAATGTAAACGACTTGCAGACTTGATTAACATTAATTTTACAATCACTATGAACCAATTCTGTTTTTCACTGCAACTCAGCCTGATAGCGCTGATTGTGCTCGCCGGTAACGGTCTGACCGCCCAAACACCTTTTAATATCAAGGTTACCGATAGTGAAGTGGATGCGGTGCTTCGGGGGCTTTACGATCCTGCGGATTATGCCTCCACCGTAGTAGAGGATGATGTGAACGAGGTGGTCTGTGCGCTGGAGCAGGGCATTTCGACCGATACCCTCCTGAACATCATTAAAACCCTGCAGAATTTTCAGACGAGGAATACGTATTCAGATACCTTGTCAGCAGCGCGCGGTATCGGTGCTGCCCGGCGTTGGGTTTTTCAACGGCTCCGGTCCTTTAGTAGCCAGGCGGAGAATCGCCTGCTGGTTTCTTATATGGAATTGGAAATGCCGGAAACCGCCGAATGCGGGGCAGGCGTATTTCGAAATGTTTTTGGCGTGCTCCCGGGACGCGACACCACCGATCCGACCGTGATGATTCTGGAAGGGCACCTGGACAGCCGCTGCGAGGAGCTTTGCGACACGGCATGTTTCGCGCCGGGCGCTGAGGACAACGCATCCGGCTGTGCGCTGGTACTGGAACTGGCGCGGGTCATGAGCCCATACACTTATGACCACAGTATCGTCTTTTTGCTGACAATCGGGGAGGAACAGGGTTTGTTTGGCGCAGAAGCATTTGCCAATTATTGCAGTAGTAACGACATAGGCGTAAAAGCGGTGCAGAACAACGATATCACCGGCGGGGTCATTTGCGGACCCAGCTCTTCCCCACCCTCCTGCCCCGGTGACGGTGACCGGGATTCTACTTCAGTCCGGATTTTCTCTTCCGGGGTAATCAACTCCATACACAAGGACTACGCCCGGTTTATGAAAACCGTTTACCGGGAAAAAGTGAGCGGGATAACCGATGTGCCGATGGCCGTGAGGCTGATTTCACAGGAAGACCGGAGCGGGCGCGGTGGAGACCATATACCTTTCAGAGAAAACGGTTTCCGGGCAATCCGGGTCTGTGCAGCCAACGAGCACGGGGATGCCAACACATCCAGTGCCTCGTATACCGGTCGCCAGCACAGTTTCCGGGATATCATCGGCGTGGACACCAACGACGACCTTGAGCCGGATTCGTTCTTTGTTGATTTCCATTACCTGAAACGCAATGCTGTTTTCAATGGCGCTTCGCTTGCTGCCGCAGCGCTCGGACCCGATGCGCCCGGCTTTACGGTTGCCGATGACGGATTAACGGTCCGGGTGGAAATCAACGATCCGGCAAACTGGAACCGCTACCGGATCGGTGTCCGGCAATTTGGCAACGACTTTGAGGCCCTTTACGAAATCGCCGGCAGTACCTCCTTTGATCTGCCGGGTATAGAGCCCGCAAATACTTACCGGGTCACTGTTGCGGCAATAGACGACGCGGGGGTGCAAAGCCTTTTTGCCCCGGAGATCAGCTTTTTCGCCTCGGCTAACACGCTGTCCTTGCCTGCCGACACGGCTTTGTTAAGCCCCATGGTTTGCCTTGCGCTCGGTTTTGATTTTCCGTTCATAGGAACCTCTCCTTCCGGTCAGAACGAGAACCGCTGGCTCGGGGTTGAACTGAGGCCGGCCCGGCCAAACCCCACAACGGATAAAACCATTTTTACCGTAACGTCCCAGCGCAGGGAAACATTTGCTGAAGCCACGCTGCAATTGCATGATTCCGGGGGCCGCCTCGTCTGGTCTCATCCGTTCGTTTTAACTGCCGGCGAATACTCGGTTACCCCCGATCTAATGTTGGCTTCCGGAACGTATGCGCTTTCTCTGCATATTGGCGGAGAATTGGTTCAAAGCCGCGGTCTGGTGAGTGCTTCCGGAAATTGATAGGCGGGTGATAAGAAGGGGTGGAGCCGGAGCGGAGCGTGAAAATGAGCCGGAGCGGAGCGCGGAGGTGAGCCGGAGCAGAGCGCGGAGGTGAGCTGTAGCGGAGCGTGAATATGAGCCGGAGCGGAGCGCGGAGATGAGCCGGAGCGGAGCGCGGAGATGAGCCGGAGCGGAGCGCGGAGATGAGCCGG
>JANNSM010000195.1:0-10221 GCA_031402635.1 Bacteroidota bacterium
CGTTGTTGTTGACGAGGAGCACGATGCTTCGTACAAACAATTCGATCCGGCACCCCGTTACCATGCCCGGGATGCTGCTGTTTATCTGGCGCATCAATTTGGTGGAAGGGCCGTGCTCGGAAGTGCCACTCCGAGCCTGGAAAGCTACACCAACGCGGTGCAGGGAAAGTATGGCCTGGTCAAACTTAACGAGCGTTACCGTGGCCAGGACCTTCCCGCGGTGACTATTGTGGACCTGAAAGATGAGGCTAAAAAACAGCGCCTTGCCGGGCATTTATCCGACACCCTGACGGAACATATCCAGGCTGCACTAGACAGAAAAGAACAAATTATCCTGTTTCAGAATCGCCGGGGGTATGCTCCTACTCTGCGCTGCGGCACCTGCGGCTGGATCCCTCACTGCATACGGTGTGATGTCAGCCTGACCTACCACAAACTCAGCGATCAGCTCCGTTGTCATCTCTGTGGGTATAAAAAACCCGGCATCACGACCTGCCCCGCCTGCGCTAGTGCACAACTGACTTATCAGGGCTTCGGTACGGAGAAAATTGAGGACGAACTCGCTTTGCGTTTTCCCACGGTGCGCGTCGCCCGTATGGATCTGGATACGGTTAGCGGCAAACGCGACCATGAACGAATGATCGGTGACTTTGAACAGCGGGAAATCGAAATTCTGGTCGGCACCCAAATGGTCACCAAGGGGCTGGACTTTGCCGGGGTAAGCCTGGTGGGCATCCTCAATGCAGATGCCCTGCTTTGGTTCCCGGATTTTCGTTCAACGGAACGGGCTTTCCAACTCATGGCTCAGGTCAGTGGAAGGGCTGGAAGGGCCGGTCACGGTGAGGTGCTGATCCAGACCTGGGATCCCTCACGGGAACTGCTTCAGCAGGTGATCAACCACGACTATGAACGGTTTTATGAAATCGAAATTCAGCAGCGCGGGCAGTGGAATTATCCACCCTTCTGCCGCCTGATCCGCCTGACGCTGAAACACCGGGATGCCGAGAAAACTTTTGCAGCAGCGCGATTTGTTGCCCGCATGTTGCAGGAATCGCTTCACGAAAGGGTCCTGGGTCCGGCTTCACCGCCGGTAGCAAGAATCCGCAGCCGTTATCTTCAGGAAATTCTGCTCAAACTGGAAAAGTCGCCGGAAATGGGAAGGCGGGCAAGAACCGGAATCCGGCGGGTACAGGACGCGCTGGCTGTACATCCCCAGTTTAAATCGGTGGAACTGGCGTTAAACGTTGATCCGGTCTAGGGGATTCCCGGTGTTTTAACGGAGTGAAGGATTACCGCAACAACCGTGTTTCGCCCTTCATTTGCCCTTGCCCTGAAAGATGATCAGCAGGGTGTAGAGCATGATCTTAAAATCAATGCCGAGGCTCATATTTTCAATGTAAAGCAGGTCGTACTTCATGCGCTCGGTCATTTCCTCCAGGGTGGACGCATAGCCGAACTTGACCATGCCCCAGGAAGTCAGGCCGGGTTTGACCTTGTGCAGGTGACGGTAAGCCGGTGCCCGTCTGATCAGGCGATCATAGAAATGTTTACGCTCCGGTCTGGGTCCTACAAGTGACATTTCGCCTTTGAGAACATTGAGGAACTGTGGCAATTCGTCAAAACGCCATTTGCGCATAATCCGGCCCCAGGGCGTTATTCGTGCGTCATCACCGGAGCTGAGCAGCGGACCGTCAGGTTCGGCATTGGTGTACATAGACCGGAATTTGTAAATCCGGAAAGGCTTGCGTTGAAGGCCGAGTCTTTCCTGGGTGTAGATCATCGGTCCCGGCGAAGATTGCCTGACTTTGTAGGCAATGAATGCGAACAGCCACCAGAACAAAAGAAATACACTGAGGGAAGCGATGATGTCCAAGGCTCTTTTGAGGTGTTGCTGCCAGGTGGGCATCATGTCCGGGTACAACTCTATGAGGATAGCGCCATGTACATGGTTCATGCGCACCGATCCGGAAATAATATCGTAAACGTCCGCGCGGATGCGCACCACCACATCGCGGGTAGCCAGATCATTTAAAATCTCTTCCAGCAAATCGTGCTCGGCGTCCTCAATGGCAATGATAACTTCATCAATGGCCCGTTCATCAATAATCCGGTTCAGGTCAGCCAGTCCGCCAAGGTGGGGAAGCCTTGAGGCCAGGGCAAGTTCTTCATTGCCGTTGACGTGAATGAAGCCAAGAAACCGAAAACCCAGCGACCGCTCGCGTTCGGTCAGGTCGCGGTAGAGTTGCAGCGCCTGGTTTTTTGCGCCGATCATCAGGGCATTGTAACCGACCTTGCCGCGTTGGAGCTGACGTTTGGCCCGGGTCAGCAAAATTGTGCGGAAAAATGTCGTCAGCCCGAAATGCGCCGTGAACAGAAACAAAAAGGAGAGGTAATAATCGCGGTATGAATTGACGTAATCGTCAAGCAACAACGCAAAGAAAATAATGGTAACCCCGAGCGCAGAAGTAAGCAGGGTACTTGACAATTCAGCCCAACGGCTCTTCCGGTAAATATCGGTGTAGGTACCCGCCAGAAAATACAGCACCAGCCAGCATGCCGGAATCAGGGATATGCCAAACCAAAACTTGGGATCGAGGTGAGAAGAAAATTCACGCCAGGCGTTGAAGTCTTCAATGACGTACTTTCGGTAGAGAAAGAAAAATGTCCAAGCCAGCACTGCCGCGATAAAATCGCAGAAAACATAACCGATCATACCGATGCGCTTTCGTTGCCGCATGAAACTAACGGTAAACCAGTTTGATGTTATCTAAAAGAATTTCGCCCTCGGCAATATCCGCGGGCCTGATGGCCTTCAAGGTCACCTGGTAAACGACATCGTCAAGCAAACCCAACTGTTCGGATAGATAGACGTATATTTTATTCCAATCTTCTTTAGGCGCGACCGTCACCACATAACTGTTCACGGGAGTGCCTGAGAAAAGTGGAACGCTGCGCACCCAGACTTCAAAAGCCTGGTTACAGCGGTAATCTATTTCCAAATAGACCGGGCGCAAATTTTCATCGGGCAGGACCTTTTCACTGCTCCTGATTTCGATCTGCGCGGCTTCGGTATCCAACAGGATTCGTCCACTGCGATTGCCTTCGAATACTTTCTCCGGTTCACTGGTCACATCAAAATTCCCTGTGCTTTCCAGGGTGGTGGTGAAGTTGTTTCCGGATTCAAAATTTTCAATCAGCGCAAAGACCACATCATCCAGATAACGGACTTCAGGTTGGAGCAAGACAGTATCCAGGGGACTGAGATTGCGCTGCACTTCATAAAACGAATAAAGGGGGTAAGGTTCGCGGCCATTGCTGAACCCGTTGCGCCGGATGCCCGGTGATATGGACAATGTGGTTTCTCCTTGCGCCAATACGGGGAAAACGGCAGGGAGTTCGTAAGCGGCCAAACTGATTTCATTGTTGACAATGATCCAGGCATCGCCAATATTGTGGGAAAGGAATCCCTGAATAGCCGGGTTACCCACAAGACCAATCGTGTCTATGCGCACATAGGCAGGAAGGGTTTCCGGCGGGTTGATCAGGTTACAGGAAGGGCCGCTGAACAACCAAACCATCAGCGGCAGTGCGGAAAAAAATGCGCTTCGTTTCAAAGGCTGAGGTTGTTGTTCATTCTGTCCAGAATCATCTGGGCAACTTGCTGGGCACGAAATCCGTCCCAGACGGTAACCGGGGGGTCCGTTTTGCCGGCAATGGCATCCCGGAAGCAGCGCAGTTCTTCTTCGATGGCATTGATGGCAGGGCTCTCCGGCTGCTCAAAAGCAATATAACGCCGGGCGAATTTGCCGCCGGTATTGACTTCAACAAACGGTGCATTGGGTGTAGCTGTATCGGACAAGCGAAATACTTCACACTTCTTTTCGGCAAAGTCCATGGTGATGTAAGCATCGCGCTGAAAAAGCCTCATTTTTCGCATGGTTTTGAGCGAAATACGACTGGCGGTCAAATTGGCCACACACCCGTTGACAAATTCAATCCGGGCGTTTGCGATATCCGGGCTGTCACTGATGACGGCCACCCCGCTAGCGCTGACCTGCCGGACCGGAGAATCCACCAGACTAAGTACGATGTCAATATCGTGGATCATCAAATCCATGACCACGGGAACTTCTGTTCCCCGGGGCGTAAATCCAGCCAGACGGTGTGCCTCAATGAACATAGGGCTGAGGTTATGGCCTTTCAGCGCCCGGAAAGCCGGGTTGAAGCGTTCCACATGGCCAACCTGCGCAACCACGCCGGCTTCCTGAACAAGTCCAACAAGCGTGCGGGCCTGGTCAAGGGTAGCGGCAAGTGGCTTCTCAATGAATACGTGCCGGCCCCGGGTAATGGCTGCCTCGGCATTCTGGAAATGTGCGGTGGTGCTGGAAACCACCACAACGGCCTGACTTGCCTCCACGAGCGCGATGGCGCTTGCATAAAGCGTCAAACCCAATTCCCGCTCAGTTCTGGCACAGGCTTCCGGATCGGGGTCATAGAACCCGCTGATTTCCACATCTTCCAGGCCCCGGAGAAGGGAGATATGAATCCTTCCAAGATGACCGGCGCCCAACACCCCAACCTTTAGCATTCCGGCAAATTTGGGCCGAATTTAGTGAAATAGCCCGGGAGGCGGTTCCTGTAAATGGGCAGTGCCAGGTTGTTACCCGGCACTGCCACATTCCCTGTAATTAAACCGTGAGACTATTCCACAATAACGGAGCGTGATATATCCCAAGTACCCGCTGCACGCATCAGGTAATAACCGGATGCGAGTCCGTCAAGATTAAAGGTAGCCATTCCAGCATCATCCGTCTGCAATTGCCGCATCAGGCTTCCGTCGGCGGCATAAAGCATCAGGGGAATACCTGCATTCCCGGCGCCGCGCAATTGAACGTTCAGGACATCGGTGGCCGGATTAGGCCAGGTATCCAGGCGAATATCCTCTTCGCGTGAAGCGGGAGTCGTGAAATTCTGCAGTGCACTGAAGTCCGAGGATGTTGAGGTACAGATGGATTGAACACGCCATTCGTAGGAAGATGAACCGGTCAGACCGGCGACGGTCCGGTTTGTGCTGGTTCCCGGCAGGTAAATCTGGCGGCTTCCCCCTCCCCCGGCTCTGCGTCCCTGAAGCAGAATCTGATCAACACCAGTGACGGCATTCCAGGATACGCGCGCGGAATTGGGTCCGAGAAGGGTTGTTGCCTGACCTGTCGGCAGTGGGCAACCTACCGGAGCGGCGCTGACCGGGATGTAGTAATCCGCACCTCCGTTGTTGTTCCAGGTATTGTCGTTGTAATGAATAACAAAGTTCAGGGCCTGAACTACTTGTGCGGCATTGTTGAAAGGGCCAAGCGTCACGCTCAGCGTACCGGAGGCATCCGGACCGCTCATCGGTGTTTCTACTGCCGGACCGGCACCAAAGACCAGCGTTCCAGCAGGGCGGTAGGCAGTTATTGGACTCTGCCAGTTCAGGCCACCGGCCCGGACACCCCAGTGCAGGTTAGCACCCTGGGTGGCGCCTCCAACCGCAATGGTTATTGTTTGTCCGGCGTTGGGAAGGGCGGGCGTCCAGCTCACGCCAATCGGCGGTGTGGTCCCTCCGCCGAGGTTGATCAGGTAATCGGCTCCGCTGTTGTTGTCCCAGGTATTGTCTCCGAAATGGACCACAAAGTCAACCGCCGATGGCACCTGGGCAGCATTGTTGAACGGACCGATCTGCAAGGTCAGGTTACCGCTGGTATCAGGTCCGGCAAAGGGCGTTTCGACCGCACCACTGGTTGGCCATGGCGTGGTGCCGGCCGGCTGATAGCCGGCAATGGGCTCCGTAAAACGAAGGCCGCCGACCGTCAGACCCCAATGCAATCCGGCAGCCTGATTGGCATCCTGAACATTGATAGTGATTATATCGTCAAGGTCTGGACTCACCGGAGTCCAGCTCACGCCATAGCTTCCACCGGGACCCCCACCCCCCACCGGGGTGCTTTCCCCGACATAGACATGCTGAATCGGGGTGCGGGTAATGTTGCCGTTGGCATCCGTAACCTTGACGTAATAATCCACGAGGGTTTCGCTCAGCCCTTCGATTTTGGCGTAGTACTGGTTGGCGATTTCAGCCGGCAAAATGAAGAAATTGATTTCCGGATCGCTGGTGTAGTTGCCCGTTGGCATGATGCGTTCCAACATCGGGATGTACTGCCATGCACCGACTTCCGGGCCTCCTGCATACGTTTCATTCTGGTCGCTGGTCAGCGGGTTGGCGCCGTTGACATCGGTGCGGTAGCCGAGTTCTATCGTGCTGATGGAGTTTACATCGTAAGCGAGCGTCCAGACGGTGAAGTCTGAAGGGTTGCTGAATTGCGTATAGCCGTAATTGGGTCCAAAGCCCGTGCCGCCCGGATTGTAGGGATAACGCTGGGGAATGAAAACCGAAGGTGGCGTGTTGTCCACGCCCGGGTGAGTGGCGATCTCCAGGTTGGCATAGCCAATGGCACGGTTGCCGGAAAGGGTTTGCTTCACTTCCATGTCAATGGCTTTGCCATAGTACATGTAACCGCTATTGTAACCGGGCATGAGATAATGCCATGCCAGTTCGGCGTTGGTTGATGTTGGACCGGGATTGACGATGTCGTTGATGTCCGCTCCTCCGTCCAGATCTTCTGCCATCTGAACATGGTTCTCCGCAGCGGTCAGCACGGCCCAGTTGCGGATGTCTTCGGTCCAGCCGTTGGGATCAAATTCGTGCGTAGTGGAATTGTACTGAGGCCAGAGCCAGTTGATGAACTGCGGATGGCCCCAGTCGTTTGCGGCATTGACCCAGGCGCCATCTTCCACATGAATGACATCAGCGGAAGGAACCGGGTGATCGGTCAGGTATTGCTGAATGGTGGTTGGCACGTAACCCGAAGTGGAGGCTGCGCTGGCAAATCCCGGAACCGCTTCGAGGTAATAGCTGTAACCGCCGCCATAGGCGTTGTCCCCATCATGAGCCATTAGTACCAGACTGGGACGGGTCGGGTTTTGGAAGGGCGCAATATTGGAGGCAATTTCGCCGGTACCCATCGGGGAATAGCCGTCTTTATAACTCAACAGATCGTCCATGGGCACGGCGATCATCTTTGATTCAGCCCCGGTAGCGGGATCTACATAGCGCATGTAATGCGGCAGGTAACACATCGGGGCTGCAAAGGCTCCGCCTCGTCCGTCCACTTGCCCATTCCACCAGTTGTTTCCGGTAAACGCAGTAATGTCTGCACCGTTTGGTGGATCGTAGTTGCAGACATTGGTGCCAAAACTCAGTGGATAATCGGATAAAGTCCGGGCAATGTGCGCGCCTGCCACAATGCTCCACTGGAATCCCTCTTCAACCAACACCTTGATATTGCGCTCGGAGAATGCGCACTCTGCCGGCCAATACCCTTTGGAATAATTTGGACTGGTGCCGAAGTTGGTGGCATAAAGCGCTTTGTGGGCGCGGATCTGCTTGCGAAGCATGGCATCACTGATCAGCGGACTGAGCGCGTGATGGTAAGTAAACCCGGTAATGTCCATCCGGGGCTTGCCGGAGGTGGTGGTCCATCCGCGGGCGGTCTGAAAATTGGACTTCCAGCCCGAACCGTAACCCCACTGGTTGGCGGCGCCAAGGCTGTTGACGTTGTCAATCAGATCGCCGGAATAATTCACCTGGGCACCGCCTTCGGGATAGCCGAGCAGGGTTTGAACGGCGTCTTTGGGGCGGTATTGATACGCCGCTACCCTATCGGCCTTGGAGAAGATTTCCTCCAGATCATTCAGCGGGTGAGCCAGTCCATCGGAGTAAACATTTCCCCCGGAAAATTTGAGGTCCTGCGATTCTTTAGCAGCCTGCCAGTGGTAGGGGTTACTGACACCGACTTCAGGCCAGTAAATCGGCTGTTCAAGATGCCATAACCAGGTGGTGTGAACCTGTGCCTGCACCGGTCCGGAACCCGCCAGAAAGGCAAGCCCGAATATGCCGGCGACTGCTGCAGCCTGCCGGCCAACGAAAAGAAAGTTTCCAGGAGATGGTCTTTGCATGAGCACAAGGTAATATAATATTCAGAAAGTGTAAAACGGACACGAACAGTTTTTCCAGACCGGGGAAGGGCCAATGCGCAACGGACCTGAAGGGGGGAAGCCTCCAGACGGGCTGCACGGAAATTTTCTGGAGGCCTGGAGCCGCCAGATTGGTCGCAAAGGAACTGTATGGAGACAGGGAGCTGACTGACAAGCAGGCAGGCGATTTCGATTACCTTTGCCGCACCGTGCGCCACGCAGAAAAACAAGCCGAAAACCCGGCTCAGGAACAACCGGAACAGGCAACCGTTGCCTTTCACACCCTGGGCTGCAAGTTGAATTTCTCGGAGACCTCAACGCTGAGCAGGATGCTGCGCGGTGAAGGATTCCGTGCGGTTCCTTTTGAGCAACCGGCCTCGGTTTATGTGATCAATACCTGTTCGGTCACCGAGCACGCTGACCGGAAATGCCGCAGCGCGGTGCGACAGGCCCTTCGCCGGGCACCCGGTGCTTTTGTGGTGGTGGTGGGCTGCTACGCTCAATTGAAACCGGCAGAAATTGCCGGAATTCCCGGGGTGGATCTGGTTTTGGGGGCGGCGGAAAAATTTCGCCTTCCCGAATTTCTACACGATCTGACCAAGCGGGAAAAAGGAGAATACCGCTGCGGCGAAATTGACGCGCTGGAACAATTTACCCCGACCTGGTCGCAGGGAGACCGCACCCGAACCTTTCTCAAAGTGCAGGACGGCTGCGACTACTCCTGTTCCTTTTGCACCATCCCGCTGGCCCGCGGCCGCAGCCGCAGCGAAACCGTGAAGGGCGCAGTTGAAAGGGCGAGATTGCTCGGAGCCGAAGGCGTGCGGGAGATCGTGCTGACTGGCATCAATCTCGGTGATTTCGGCATTGCCCCTGGTCAGAGGCTTGCTGCGGGTGCTGTTCAACGGGCAGAAACTTTCCTGGATCTGCTCCGGGCACTCGATTCTGTTCCGGAAGATGTCCGTTTCCGGATTTCCTCCATCGAGCCCAATCTACTCTACCCCGAAATTGTAGAGTTTGTAGCCTCTTCCGCCCGTTTTATGCCGCACTTCCACGTGCCGCTGCAAAGTGGCAGCGACCGGATTCTAGGCCTGATGAAACGGCGATACCAACGGTCGCTTTACACACAACGCGTGGAATTAATCCGAAGCCTGATGCCCCATGCGGCCATCGGCGTGGATCTCATTGTCGGTTTTCCCGGAGAAAGCCCCCGCGAATTTGAAGAGACCTTTTGTTTTGTTCAGGAACTGGAGGTGGACTACCTGCATGTTTTCCCCTATTCGGAGAGGGACCACACCCCGGCAACCAGCCTCCCCAATCCGGTAGAACCCGGCGAGCGGATGCAGCGCAGCCGGATGCTGCAAAGTCTTAGCGCTAAAAAACGACGCGCCCTGCACCAAAGACATGCCGGTCAAACGCGCCCCGTGCTTTTTGAATGTGCCAACCTGGAAGGTGACATGCACGGGTTTACTGACAACTACATCAAAGTCCGGGTGCCCTTCGACCCGACCCTGGCCGGTTCTGTGTGTTCCGTGAAGCTGTCGGAACCCGAACCTTCCGGGTTGAGCAGCGGGGTTATCGTACGCGCTGGAATCGCGGCGGGATCTCTTGAAGGTGGCGAACATTCAGCGGCCACGGCCCTTCGCACAAACTATTTTTGAATACTCCCGGATGACCTGTTACCCCAAAATTTCCGACCTGATCAACGATTGGTTCGGCACATCCCTGAACCTTCCGATCCAGTCTTTCGGTTTTTTTGTTGCGCTCGCTTTCGGCGTTGCAGCCTGGCTGCTGGTCCGCGAACTGAAGCGCAAGGAGAAGGCCGGTCTCATGCCACCGCGCACCGAGAAAGTGCTCATCGGAACGCCGGCCAGCGTGTGGGAATTATCCACCAATGCGGTGATCGGATTTCTGCTGGGCTATAAGCTGGTGCCGATCATTACTGACTGGCAGGGCTTTGCCGATGATCCGCAGCATTTTCTTTTTGCCGCCAACGGCAGCCCGGTTGCCGGTGTAATTGGCGCGCTTGCCCTGGGCGGCCTGAAGTGGTGGGAAAAACGCCGCGAACAACTGGACCAGCCGGTCTTGAAGGAAGTAACGGTTTGGCCTCACGAGCGAATCAGCGACATTGTTACGGTGGCCGCCATTTTTGGG
>JANNSM010000196.1:0-5877 GCA_031402635.1 Bacteroidota bacterium
CACCCGCCCGGCGGTACCGCCCGCGGAAGCCCCGGCACCAGCCTCAGCCACCCCCCCGGCGGCGCCGCCCGCAGAAGCCCCGGCACCCGCCTCAGCCACACTCCGGGCAGCACCGCCCGCAGAAGCCCCGGCACCGCCCGCACCAGCCTCCACACCGCCTGGCAAAAGCCCCGTTCCCGTTGCCGGCGGCGTCAAAATTCCCAGCCTGAAAGACCTGTCGGCCTCATTGCGGCGGCAGACCACTCCGGCGGGGCAAGCCACCAATCTTTCTCCTTCAGCAGAAACTGCTCCTGCGCAAGCCGTCGTTTCACCGGCCAAACCAGAACCCAGCCTGTCCGCCCTGCGCCAGTGCTGGTCTGACCACTTAAAGAGCCTGATGGCGGCAAATCGAATGTCCATAGCTAAACTCATGGAATCCGCCAGGCTTGAAAGCGAACCCGGCGGGCGGCTCAAAGTTTTTGTTGATAACAAGATCCAGTTGGAATTGCTCAAGGCAGAATTGCCCGCTTTTCGCGAGCGCCTCGTTTCCGGTGATTTGGCCGTGCCGGAAATATCGCTCGAAATCCAGCCGGATACCCGCCATGACGAAAACCAGATTCCCCATTCAGCGCAGGATCGCCTGGCTCAAATGGCCAGGAAAAATCCATTGGTTGAACAGCTCCGGGATAAACTCGGACTGGAGCTCGAATTCTGAATTAATTTTTGAATCCCCATTCGCATGATTCGCTTTAGTGTCCCGTTTTTATGGTTATTCCTCGTCCTGACGGTAACGCCGGATTTATCCGGGCAAGTGCAGATCACGACGCCTGCACCCCCATCCAGTCAGGGTGTAAGAGCTGCTGATACGGAAGAGCAGAAAATTTATTCCTACACCTCGGTCCCGAATGATCCGACGGAAACAAGGATTTACTTACTCGAAAACGGACTGACCGTTTACCTGTCTGTAAACAAAGACGAGCCCCGTATCCAAACTTATGTTGCGGTGAGAGCGGGATCAAAAAACGACCCCGCCGAAACAACGGGGCTGGCGCATTATCTGGAACATATGTTGTTTAAGGGAACGGATAATATCGGCACCCAGGACTGGAAAATGGAAAAGATGAAGCTCGATGCCATTTCCAAACTTTACGAGCAACACCGGCAGGAAAGCGATCCGGAGGAGAAAGCCCGCATTTATGCTCAGATTGACCAGTTGTCGGGCGAAGCGGCGCAATTGGCCATTCCCAATGAATACGACAAAATGGTCTCGGCCATGGGCGCTAAGGGAACCAACGCCTGGACCTCTTTTGAGCAGACGGTTTATACCAACGAAATTCCCTCGAACGAACTGGAGCGCTGGTGTATTCTGGAAAGTGAGCGGTTCCAGAAACTGGTCCTGCGCCTTTTCCACACAGAACTGGAAACGGTTTACGAGGAATTCAACCGCTCCCAGGACAATGATGGCTCCAAAGCGTGGAAAGCCCTTTTTGCCGGATTGTTTCCGGATCATCCCTATGGAACACAAACAACCATCGGGAAAGGAGAGCACCTGAAGAATCCTTCCATGATCAACATTGAGCGGTACTTCAGCAGTTATTACGTTCCGTCAAACATGGCGATCTGCATGGCCGGCGATCTTGATCCCGACGAAACCATCGCTTTGATTGACCGCTATTTTGGCCCCTGGCCTTTCCGCGAAGTCATCCCCTGGAAAGTACCCGGCGGACCTGCGCCGGCCGGTGTGGTGCGCTCGGAGGTGTTCGGGCTCGAATCGGAAAACCTGATGATTGGCTTTCGCTTGCCCGGGGCGAATCCCTATGATTTGTCGGTGGCGCGCCTGGTCAACGGCCTGCTGAAAAACGGCCGGGCCGGACTCATTGATTTAGACCTGATCAAGCAACAAAAAGTGCTTGGTGCAGAAAGCTATCTGCAAGATTTGCACGATCATTCCGTGCATGTGTTTACCGCAAAGCCCCGTCAGGGTCAAAGCCTTGAAGAAGTAGAAAGCCTGATTCTGGGGGAAATTGAAAAACTCCGCACGGGGAATTTTCCCGATTGGATGCTCAAGGCGGTGGTCAACAACGAACAGTTGCAGCTCAAGCGACGGTTTGAATCCAATAGCGGAAGAGCCAACGCCTATGTTCAGGCGTTTACACTGGGGATGAGCTGGGAAGAATACTTGAATCAGTTCAACAATTTGCGGCGGGTTCGGAAAGAAATGGTTCAGGAATTTGTGGGCAAATATTATACCAATCAATACGCGGTGGTTTATAAGCGCCAGGGAGAAGACCCCCTGACTTACAAAGTCGAAAAGCCCAAGATAACCCCGGTGAGCGCCAATCGCGACGCCGTTTCGCCGTATGTCGAACGTTTTCTAAACCGCAAGGTCAGGGAGGAGACTCCGGTTTTTGTGGACTACAATAAAGCGATACGGGACACCAAACTGGAAAGCAAAATCCCATTCAGTTCCATACAAAATGTTACTAATGATTTGTTCCAGCTTACCTATATTTTGGATATGGGGCGCGACCACGATCCACTCCTGGCTCTGGCAGCGGATTACCTTCCTTTTCTGGGAACAGACACCTGCAATGCAACGGCGCTGGCTCAGGCTTTTTTCCGCCTCGGTCTCGAATTTAATGTCAGCAGCAGCAGGGACCGGATTTATGTTTCCCTCTCCGGATTGAATGAAAATTTTAAAGAAGGTGTTGCCTTGGTCGAGTATGTTCTCGGTCACGTAAAGCCCGATACCGAAGCATGGGTCAATATGGTAGACGGCATTCTTAAGGAGCGCATTAATGCCAAAACCCAGAAATCTGTAATCCTGTGGCAGGCCATGTACGATTACGCCCGTTACGGAGAGACAAATCCTTTCAAAAATCGTTTGACGGAAACCGATTTGCGGGCATTGAATCCGGAAGAACTCACTCGGCGTATCGGCGAAATGATAAATTATGAACACCGTATATTTTATTACGGACCTGATAATGCCGAGGCTGCCATCAGCGTATTGAACAAACTGCATGTGGTTCCGGAAAAACCGAAAAGCATTCCCGATCCTAAGAAGTACGCCGAGCAACCCATCCAGGAAAACCTGGTTTATTTTGTTCATTTTGATATGGTCCAGGCCCAATTGGTCATGATGTCGCAGGGACCGAAGTTTGACAAAACCCTGGTGCCCATGGCCGAGCTCTTCAATTCGTATTTCGGCAGTGGTCTGAGTTCAATTGTTTTCCAGGAAATCCGCGAAACACGGGCGTTGGCTTATTCGGCCTATGCTTCTTATTCCACACCGCAGAAGCCGGATGAGGCTCATTACCTCCGGGCGTTTGTAGGAACGCAGGTGGATAAAATGCCGGAAGCGGTTTCGGCCATGTACGCTCTTCTCCAGAATATGCCGGAGGCCGGGCAACAATTTGAATCGTCGAAGGAATCGGTGCTCAAGCAGATTGAAACAGACCGGATAACAAAATCGGCCATTTACTGGAACCGCGATACCAACCAACAGCGGGGTATTCGCTCCGATTTCCGCCAGACCGTTTACAACGATGTCACCGATGCCGGGATGAGCGAACTGCGCGAGTTTTTCCGCAATGAAATTGCCGGCAAACCGCATACCTACCTGGTTATGGCGGATCGCAGCAAAGTCAATATGGATGTTTTGAGGGGTCTGGGAGAGTACCGCGAACTTTCGCTGGAAGAAATTTTCGGCTATTGATAGGGGCAATTGCGCAAGCCTGCGGCTCAACCAAGCTTTACCCAGTCACATTCGGACATGGCGGAGTACTGCGCTGTAATGCCTAATTTACGCCCTGAAACGGCCAGGAAAGTAAACCAACAGTATTGATATGGCGGAGATCATTCGCATGCCCCGGATGTCGGATACGATGACCGAAGGGGTTCTGGTGGAATGGCATAAAAAGGTGGGAGATCCGGTTAAGTCCGGTGATATTCTCGCTGAAGTGGAAACGGACAAAGCCACCATGGACCTGGAAAGTTTTCAGGAGGGTGTGCTTTTGCATCTGGGCGTTCCAAAAGGGGCCGCGGTTCCTGTTGATGCCATTATCGCTATCCTCGGCGCTTCCGGTGAAGACATCTCCGCCATTTTGAGTGCCGAGAACGCTAAATCTAACGGGGGAAACACCCCCGCTCCCGCACCAACCTCAGCGGTTTCCGGTGCGGCAGCACCCGCGTCAACATCAGCCCCCGCCCCGGTTTCCGGTGCGGCATCTCCCGCACCAACCGCCCCCGCAGCGGCCTCCCCGGCAATCCCCACCCCCGCACCGGCGGCAGCAGTTCCGGCAACGGCCATCGCCGCACCAACCACCCCTGTTGCAGACAACGGCCGTGTCAAAGCCTCACCGCTTGCCCGCAGCATGGCCCGGGATCGCGGCCTGGACCTTAGCCAGGTTCCCGGCAGTGGCGATCATGGCCGGATTGTTCGCCGCGATGTCGAATCCTATGTTCCCTCGGCGCGTCCGGCTGCCGTCACGGCAAGCGCTGCCCCTTCGGTGGTACTGCCCCAGTTTGTAGGCCAGGAAATGTTTGATGAGCGCCCGGTCAGTCAAATGCGGAAGGCCATAGCCCGCAGGCTTGCCGAAAGCAAATTCAGCGCCCCGCATTTCTACCTCACCATGGACATCAACATGGGCAGGGCCGCAGAAGCCCGAACGCGGATCAACGACGTTTCGCCCGTAAAAATCTCTTTCAATGATCTGGTGGTCAAGGCTGCGGCTGTAGCCCTTCGCCAGCACCCGGCCGTAAACAGCTCCTGGCTGGGCGATAAGATTCGCACCAATCACCACGTTCATATCGGGATTGCCGTTGCTGTTGACGAAGGCCTCCTGGTTCCGGTGATCCGTTTTGCTGACAACAAAGGCCTGGCTCATATCAGCGCCGAGACCCGCGAACTTGCCGAAAAAGCGCGTACTAAAAAGTTGCAGCCCGCCGAATGGGAAGGCAATACCTTCACGATTTCCAACCTGGGCATGTTTGGCATTGAGGAATTTACCGCCATCATCAACCCTCCGGATGCCTGCATCATGGCCGTTGGAGCCATCCGCGAAATCCCCGTTGTAGAAAATGGTGCCGTAGTGATCGGACAGCGCATGAAAGTCACCCTCTCCTGCGATCACCGCGTCGTGGATGGAGCTGTCGGCTCGCGCTTTCTCAATACGTTCAGGGAACTGCTTGAAGAGCCTGTTCGTTTATTGGTCTGATGCCCGATCCCAACCGCTTGAAGACGCTGGTTCTTGGCGCTTCCGTCAATCCCTGGCGGTACAGCCATATGGCCGCTATGCGTTTGCTCGACGCCGGATATGAAATTGTCCTGATTGGCTTGCGTCCCGGTGAAATCCTCGGGCACCCCATTCTAACCGGTCACCCTCCGCTTCGCGACATTCATACGGTCACCCTGTATATCAATCCAGACCACCAGGCCGGGTATGAAGACTATTTGTTGAGCCTTCTACCCAAACGCGTGATCTTTAACCCGGGCACGGAAAATCCCATTCTCGCCGCGCTGCTCCATGAATCCGGTGCAGAAGTCATTCCGGCTTGTACGTTGGTGATGCTCGGAGCCGGTGTCTATTGAGGCAAGAAGCAAATAACCTCTCTTTCTAAATTTTTAGTCCGGTCTAAACCGTAATTTTATCGTTCCATCAAATGGAATCAACCCGGTGACCTCACTCACGGAAGAAAACTACCTGAAAGCCATTTTCGCGCTGTCGGAAAAGGAAACAGATACCCGTGTGAGCACCAATGCGATTGCGGCCCGGGTAAATACCGCTGCGGCATCGGTCACGGATATGCTTAAACGACTGGCCGAAAAGGGGTTGATCCGCTACGAAAAGTACCACGGCGCACAACTGACCGGGCAGGGTGAAGCGCTCGCCAAGG
>JANNSM010000197.1:0-2035 GCA_031402635.1 Bacteroidota bacterium
AACGACCCGACTATTTGTGCGGGCCCGGGGGGTGGGGGAAGTGGTGGTGCCTTCTGGCCAAACGGGGCAACCTTTCCCGCATCAGTTGCACTAAACCTGGCAGGAGGAATTTCGGGCAATACCATTAATCCAAGCGCGCCACTGCCCTGCGGGGCTAACGGAGCGGCTCCGGGTTCTCCAGGAGATACCCTGAGTGATCTGGTCATCGTGGCTTCAACACTGATTTATGATACCCTGATGGCCGTGACTACGCCGGACACTCTGGTTTGCCCGGAGGATTCGCTGTTGATCGGCGTCCTAAGCGCGGAAGGTACCGGCATTATATCCTATCTCTGGAATACAGGCGATACTACAGCGCTGATTGTCGCCGGTCCAATTGACGCCACCACCACTTACACCGTAACCATCTCTGACGAGCGCGGCTGTTCTATCGCGCAAAGCATCACGGTTACAACCGGGCGCACGGTGGGCATAACTGCAGACCCTGAGGGGCTGATAGCCGCCGGACAAAGCGTACTGCTTGAAGCCACGGAAGACCCGTTGTGGCTTAGCTACACCTGGCTGCCGGATTCAAATCTCAGCTCTACCACCGGTCGCCTGGTGATTGCCTCTCCCGTTGACAATACTACTTATTGCGTTACGGCGCTGGACACGCTGGGATGCCAGACGGAAGCCTGCGTGGACATTTTAGTGGACCTCCTAATCATCTTGCCCAATGCCATCACGCCTAATGATGATGGTCTGAATGACATTTTTCGGTTGCCAGAATATGTGCCATGCAAAGACCTGATCCTGTTTCAGGTATTTAACCGCTGGGGAGAACTCATCTTCAATACCGGCGATTTCAATGTAGGGTGGGACGGCACCTGGCGCGGAGTGCTCCAGGAAAGCGGTGTCTATGTTTACCGCATTTCATTGAATTGCGAAGGCAAGGTCCGCAAAGACATCACCGGAACGGTGACCCTGATTTATTGATCTTTTGGCCTTGAATTGGTATGTCTGGCAAAAGACTACTCCGGCGAAAAGACCCTTCCCCCGATAATGTGTTATACGACCGGAGTTTGCTTCTGGTAACGATAAACCCCGTCCAGGTGGTCAGAATTGTTCACCGTAATGTCCAGGTCTTTGATGATTCCGGAATCCAGACCGTAAACCCAGCCGTGAATGTAAGGGAACGTCCCCTGTGCCCATTCCTCCTGTATAAACGAAACCATGCTCAGGTTATTGACTTGTTCGCGGATATTCAGTTCCACGAAGCGGTTGCATCGGGTTTCTTCGTCTTCGATTGCTTCCAGTTCCTCATGGTGAATACGGTAAACATCCTTGAGATGAACCAGCCAGTTGTTCAGAAAGCCAAAACTCGAATTGCTCATAGCCGCCTTCACGCCACCGCAGCCGTAGTGGCCGCAAACAATAATATGGGAGACCCGAAGATGCTTGACCGCATAATAAACCACACTGAGTAAATTGGAATCGGTGTGCACCACAAGGTTGGCAATGTTCCGCTGAACAAAGATGGAGCCGGGCAGGGCACCGGTAATTTCCGTAGCTGGAACCCGGCTATCGGAACAACCGATCCAAAGAAAGGTGGGTGTTTGTTCGTTAGCCAGTTTTTCAAAAAAATCGGGCAATATCCGATTCGTGTTTCGGACCCATTGCTTGTTTCCGTCGAGGAGGGTTTTAATCCGATTAGGCATAATTAATGTTTTTACTAAAACGCAAGGAAGTAAAACTATCAAATTTATTGAAAAGTCTAATGATTTGCTGAGTTTTAGTCTTCCGATTTGTCTTCCTAGGGCAGATTTCAGGGATTCCTATCGTTGAAAGGGTCTGCTGCTTTTTCAACAACAACTGCCGGATTCCCGGCAGAGCAAACTAGCGGGTGGAATCGTTACTTTGCCAGTATTGTGATTCACGGTTTTTCGCTCAAGGAAAGAACAGATGCATATTCTGATACTCAACGGACCTAATCTCAATTTACTGGGTGTTCGGGAGCCCGGTATTTACGGTACCCAAACCTTTGAGGAGCAATTTG
>JANNSM010000198.1:0-6279 GCA_031402635.1 Bacteroidota bacterium
GTAGGCGTCCTGCAATTCCGTGTACTTGCCAACCAAACCGATGCGCACATCCGTTTTTGGGTTTTTCAGGCGGGTCAGAAAATCCCGCCAGTCAGTCAGTTCGGGTTCTTTGTTAGCCGGGAGTCTCAGTTTTGCCAGAACAATGCGGTCAATATTTTCCCGGAGCATTTCCAGCGGCACATCATAGATAGATGCGGCATCACGGGCCTCGATGACGGCATTGATGTTAACGTTGCAGAAAAGGGCAACTTTTCGCCGCAGTTCCTGGCTCAGCGGGTGTTCCGTACGGCACACCAGAATATCGGGCTGAACACCGGCCTCAAGCAGCATTTTTACCGAGTGCTGGGTGGGTTTTGTTTTGAGTTCGCCTGCGGCGGCGAGGTAGGGGATCAGCGTCAGGTGAATGACCAGGCAGTCATTTTTACCGAGTTTCCAGCTCAGTTGACGGATGGATTCAATGTAGGGAAGGGACTCAATGTCCCCAACCGTTCCCCCGATTTCCGTCAGAACAATGTCGTAATCACCGGTTTCGCCGAGCAGCAGCATCCGGCGCTGGATTTCATCGGTGATGTGGGGGATGACCTGGACCGTTTTGCCGAGAAAATCCCCCCGGCGCTCTTTGTCAATGACCGTCTGGTAAACCCGGCCGGTGGTGACGTTGTTGGCCTGGCTGGTGCGGACATTCAGAAAGCGCTCGTAGTGACCCAGATCAAGATCGGTTTCTGCCCCGTCTTCGGTGACATAGCACTCGCCGTGCTCGTATGGGTTTAGCGTACCGGGATCAATATTGATATACGGGTCGAATTTCTGGATCGTGACCCGATAGCCCCGCGCCTGGAGAAGTTTGGCAAGCGAGGCGGCAAAGATGCCTTTGCCCAGGGAAGAACTGACGCCGCCCGTAACGAAGAGGTTTTTCACCATAAGAGTTAACCGGAGGAATTGGGTTCCTGCCGATGTTACGGGATGTAAATATAGAACTATCCGCTAAAGCAGCGCGAACTACCGAGCGTGGATTTGCCTGGAATGCCATCAGAAGTTTATATGTATTTCCTTTTTTAAGAGAGGTATATGCGTTGAAAAATACCTATAGCATAGAAATTACCCACATGGGGAATCAAACAGCCTCTATAGCCCTATCTTGTGTTCACCATCTGTTTAAATTGAACATCCTAAACCATCAACTCATGCTCAGAAAAATTCTACCCTCGGCCATTCTTGCCTTTGGGTTACTCGGTCTTACAGGCCGTATCCAGGCCCAGTGTCCGGGTTGTGCCATTAACACGGCTTGTGCCACCATCCAGCCGGAAGGCGGGCTTTGCCCGGATGTTATCCCGGCTGCAACGGTCGGTCAGACCTACAACCAGGACGTCAGTTTTTATGTCCCCACCAATGCCACGGACCCTTCTACCGGAATTGACGTTACCGTGCTCCAGATCACGATTACGGCGATTAACGGACTTCCCCTTGGCCTGGATTGGGAGTGCAATAATGCCCTCTCCGGTTGTGTGTACACACCGCCGACCAGCCCTCCGGCTTCAGAACTGGGTTGTGTAAAAATTTGCGGAACTCCCCTGGGAGCCCCCGGAACTTATACCATTACTGTAGACGTGATCGCTCAGGTGATAGCTTTCGGGATCACCCTTTCCCAGCCCCTTTCTTTTGACGCCAGCATCCAGTTGCTTCCTCCGGTGAGCGGCGCAACCACCTTCACCTTCTCCGGAGCGCCAAATTGCAGTTCGCAATACGTCGCCACATTTGCAGCCGGAATCAATGCTGCCCCAAGACTCACCACCTGGGATTGGAACTTCGGCAATGGCCAAACGGCAACAGGTCAGTTCCCGGCACCGGTAGCTTACAATCCTGGAACCTACACGGTATCGCTAAACACCACGGTGTTTGATTACAAGATCACCCAGGTGAACCTGAACAGCATGAACGACAACTGGTGTGGCGATATTGAGGAGCCCTATCTTTTTGGGATCTGCACGGCCAATCCCGATCCTTACTTTGATGTACGGGATGCCAGTTCTAACCTCCTCTACACTTCTTCAACCCGTGACGGTGTACTTTCCACAAGCTGGACGGGCCTCGATATTGCCGTCCCGCCATCTTTCTCCATTGAGTTTACAGATGAAGATGTGGTCTCCCAGTGGGATGCCCTGGGCACGTTTGCCTTCAACCCGACCGGACCCGGAGTCTATTCTTTCAGCGGTGCAGGAGGTACATCCGGTACGGTTACCATTGGTACTTCCGTGCAGACCACTTACAGTGATGCTACCGACCTGATCGCCTTCAGCAATCCGTTCGTCGGTCCGTCTGCGACCATCACGGATGCCACCACCATCGGTGGCAACAATGGCGCGATCAACATGACCATCAGCGGCGGTACATCGCCTTACTCGTACTTCTGGAGCAACGGTGCTACCACGGAAGATATCAGCGGTCTTGGAGCCGGCACTTATAACGTTCTGATCGAAGATGCCAACGGCTGCACCACCAACGGTTCATTCACAGTCAACGAGCCGATCAATGTTCCCTGTGCACCAGCGCCAACCGGTCTGACCTCCTTGATCTTTGGCCCTACCACCGCGCTGTTGAGCTGGACTCCGATTGGCCAACCTGTCACCGGCTACCAGGTCCAGGGTCGCCGCTTGGGAGAAATTGGCTGGGTGAGCCGCAAAGTATCCGCCCCTTCGCTGTTCCTGGAAATTTTTGAACCCGGTCGCACTTACCAGTTCCGCGTGCGGGCCAAGTGTTCGGTAACCGGAAATCTTTCCGCTTATTCCGCAATCCAATCGTTTACCATGCCTACCGCCCGCGAGGGTCAGAATAGGAGTCCGGTCAGTGTTTCGGTTTACCCGAACCCGATTCAGGACAGGGCAATGGTTGAAATTGGGATCGGCAGCGATCAGGAAGTTTCCGTATCCGTCAGCGATCAACTCGGACGTCTGGTTTACACCAACACACAACTTCGCCAGGCAGGTTTGAACACCCTGGAAGTAGATTTCCGGAACATGACCCCGGGCATTTACCTCGTGAATGTTCAGACAGAGCTGGGTGTGGAAATCCGCAAAGTCGTCGTGGAATAATCCGGGATTCACTCCGGTTTCTACCGTAAACTTTACAACCCGCCGGCCCCGTCCGGCGGGTTGTTTTTTTGTCGGTGTCCAGTAATTATTGTTCTGGAAATGGTTTGGGAAATGGTTTGGGAATCGCGCAATTCGGCAGATATCCCCAAAGACCACTCCATTTTATTGCCGGCTGAGAAAAAAATCCCGCGCGGCATCGAGATCCTGCGGGGTATCCACGGTCAGCGTGTCCTGTTCCACTTCAAGCACCCGGATATTGTATCCGTGGCAAAGCCAGCGCAGTTGTTCAAGCGATTCCGCAATTTCAAGATCAACCGGAGAAAGCGCCGATAACTGAAGAAGTGTTCCGGTCCTGTAAGCATAGATTCCAATATGCTTTAAGTAGCGTTGATGACTTAGCCAGTCTTCCGGGGCCATGTCACGCAAATAGGGCAGGGGGTGGCGGCTGAAGTAAAGGGCATTACCATTATTTGCAATCACCACTTTGGGGGTATTCGGATTGAACAGGCGTTCATTGTCCTTGATCGGTACGGCGAGGGTTGCGATGTTTACCTCCGGATCTTCAAAGGCGCCGCGCAACAAGGACAGATGTTCCGGGTGGAGAAAGGGCTCGTCTCCCTGAACATTGACTATCACTTCATGTGAAGCAGCACCTGAGGCTAGATTGAGCATGCCGGCAACTTCTGCACAGCGCTCGGTGCCGGAACGGCAGGTTGGAGAAGTCATAATGGCTTCGCCGGAAAAAGCCCGGACAACATCGGCAATTCGCTGATCATCGGTAGCGATGATAACCCGATGAAAACCCGCCAACATACAGCGTTCCCATACCCGGAAAATCATCGGCGCACCACCGATATCAGCAAGAGGCTTGCCAGGCAGCCTGGAAGAATCATAACGGGCCGGGATAATCGCAATCGCAGGCATAAACCGGTATTTTCAGGCCATTAGGTTGCCTCTGTTTCTCGAACCAGAAGGTAATTATTCTTTATGGCGATCACTTTGACCATTTGTCCTTTGGCAATAAATCCTCCCTCGGTCATTGCATCAAAACGATCGGTGCCGATATCAATTTTTCCGGAAGGTCTCAATTCAGATGCGGTGATTCCGTGTGCGCCGGTGAGATCTTTATTTTGCCGGTAGGCATCTACGGTGAACCCTTTCGCTTTTTCCTGAGATTCGGTTAGAACCAGCTTTTGAAGCAAAGGACTTCCGGTTAGGCTTCCCAAAAGAGTAACTACAATTCCCAGGGAAGTTAACAGGGAAAGTACAACCACCAGAACCGCGCGAACGATGTCCTGGGTCGCCGTGAGCCGGAAGTCGAAGTTGTCGTTGCCGATCATGGAAAGGACCAGGGAACTAACCATGAGCGTTATGCCGGCCAGCCCGACTGCGCCAAATCCTGGAAAGGCAAACAGCTCAATGGTTAAAAGCACCACCCCTACGATGAACATGGCAATTTCCCAATGGGCGGCCAGACCGTCGAGGTAATGGGGGGCAAAATAGAGGACTGCCGCAACTGCAGCTGCCAAAAGAGAAAACCCGATTCCGGGTGCTTGCAGTTCCGTATAAATTCCGATGAAAATGATCATCAGCAAAACACCGGAAAGCACCGGATTAACCAGGAATTTGATGATCCTGTCAACGGCCGTAGGTTTGAAACTAACCAGTTCGTAATCCTCTACACCCGCCATTTTCAGACAATCCTGCCAACTGCTGGCAATGCCTTCGCAATAGCCGTTTTTTACGGCTTCCGATGACGTGAACACAAGGGTCTTTCCGGCTTCGATGATTCCCGGAATTTCAGAGTCATCATCGACCATGGCTTCGGCAATATCCGGATCACGGCCATTCGCCTCCGCTATACTTCGCATTTTTGCCCTCATGTAAGCCTGGTACTTATCAGGCATGGCGGCACCATCGGTGCCGTTGACTACGGTCGCCGCCCCGATTTGCGCTGAAGATGCCATGTAAATGCTGTCGCAGGAAATCGAAATGAGCGCTCCTGCCGATGCGGCGTTATTGACAATGAAAACCATCGTCATCGCTTTGGCGTGCAGCAACCGCTGGCTGATGGAATCCGCAATATTGACCATGCCGCCATAGGTGTCAAGACTCAGGATAATGATATCCGCGTTAAGGGATTCGGCTTCTTCCATAGCCTGTTTAATGGTGCGCCAGGCCGGGGGCATGATGTCTTCAGCGAGTTCAACATGATAAACCAGGAGCTTTTGATCAGCTCCGGCAGTGCCCTGACCTTCCGTGAATGCCGGTATAGCTATAAACAATAGCGCTGTGAGGAACTTGGCACGGATTTGGGCAGAGCTCATGGAAATGACGGGTAAATTTGCACGGGAAAGATTTTGATACCGGAAACGCTTAGCTCCAACTTGCGTAAAATCCTGACGGAAATCTTGCCGGAGCATCAAATGGATCCAAACAATGGGCGTGCAGGATGGGAATCTAACGATCCGGTTTTTACTTCTGCCTGTCAATATTACCGGATATAATAGTAGAATCAGAATTTGCCAAATTGCGCGACAAAAAACTGGGTACAAAACATTCTATGAATAAGGTTTTTCAAGGTGCGTTTTTCGGGCTGTTGCTTTCTTTTCTAAGCACCGGGCTTTCTGCGTCGCCTTTTGATTCCCTTCGGATGGAAATGAGGGAAGGGGTGAACTGTGTGCTGCACCGCGTCGAAAAGGGCGAAACGCTATACAGCTTGTCCAGGCGTTATCACGCGACTATTCCCGACATCCAGTCCTACAATCCGGAAATAACCGGCAACGGTATTCAAATTGGCCAGGTTTTAATCATTCCGCAAAAACCGCTAGCCCCTGCACCCGGCATCCCACCAACAACCCCAGCGGTTGTTGTCAAGCCTTCTACCCCACAAAGCAATGCAAGTGCATCCACTCCGGCCGTTGCTGCTCCTTCCAGGACCAATACACCACCACCAGTAATAGAGACCGAAACGGAGCCTTTGGGTTCGCAGACGGTCAAAACCGGGGCACAGCCGATTGTTAACGGACTGCCCGATGTTTTTGTGCATGTTCTGGAAGCCGATGAAACCCTGTTTCTGCTCAGTAAACGCTATCAGGTACCCCTTCAGGATCTGATGGCAGCCAACCCGGAAATGGATCCTAAAAATCTTAAAGCGGGAATGAGACTGAATATTCCAGGCCGGTCGTCA
>JANNSM010000199.1:0-4508 GCA_031402635.1 Bacteroidota bacterium
GTTCAGGCAGTTTACGTGCCTGCCGATGACTTGACCGACCCGGCTCCGGCCACAACTTTTTCGCACCTGGATGCCACCACAGTGCTCAGCCGCAAAATTGCCGAGCTCGGAATTTACCCCGCCGTTGATCCACTGGATTCAACCAGCCGGATTCTCTCTGAAGAAATTGTCGGTGCCGAACACTACCGCACCGCTCAGCGAGTCAAAGAAATTCTCCAGCGTTACAAGGAGCTCCAGGATATCATCGCCATTTTGGGTATGGAGGAATTGTCGGAAGATGACAAGCTGGTCGTTCACCGTGCCCGCCGCGTTCAGCGATTCCTGAGCCAGCCCTTCCACGTGGCCGAACAGTTCACCGGTCTCAAGGGCGTACTGGTCCCCATTGACGAAACCATCCGCGGTTTTAACATGATTATGGACGGCGAAGTAGATGAGTACCCGGAAGCAGCCTTTAACCTGGTGGGAAATATCGAAGAAGCTATTGAGAAGGGCAAGAAGATGATTGCCGAAAACGCCTGATCAGGCGACCGCCACCATGCAAGTAGAAATCCTAACTCCCTCAGGCCAGGTGTTTTCCGGCGAAGCCGACCTGGTTCAGTTTCCCGGCGTGGACGGTCTTTTTGAAGTGCTCAACAACCACGCCGCGATGATCGCCGCGCTTGCTCCCGGCAAGATTAAGCTGGCCAATAAAGGCACCATTTCGTTCTTCAAGGTTGAAGCCGGTTTTGTAGAAGTGCTGAAGAACCGGGTTGCCGTGCTGGTAGAAGGCGCTCAGGAAGTCTGAGTTCTGCCGGATTAAACCTGTTCGCTCATCTTTTACCGATGATCAGCGCCAGAATCGCTGGCGTTGATTGCGGAGTTGCAGCAAAGCCTGTTCGGAAAATAGATTTACGGCCTGGTTCATCAGCCATTCCGGAACGGGAAAGGGAAGAACGCCGCCGCCGAGCAAGGCCCTGGTTTCCGGGCTTAGCGCATTCAAATCACCGGTTGCCCGCCACGCTTCATTGGTCCAGATGAATTGAGCTTCGACAGGCTCACGGAACAGGCGTTTTTTGGTGCTTTCGTCTATAATCTCCAGCCAGCCGCTGACCATCGCGGTCTGTTGTTGTTTGGTTTGGATAACGTTGGCTGTAATCATCTCCACTTTTGGAACGGTTATCCAGTTTCCCAGGCTGTCTTTGACCAACCGGGTTCCTTCCACCTGAATTTCACGGGTTTGGGTCGTGTGTAATTCTTGTTGCCACGGCGGTAACATCTGGGTTTGAATCACCAGGATACTCACGCTAAAGTCCGGGGATTGGTTTGCACTCGTTCCGGAAGGCATGTTTTCAGGCCCGGAATAAATCACCCAGGGCTCCTGAAGTGAACTCAGGTCGGTGTAGCGAAGGGCATCCCAAAGGGCCGGCGGAAGCAGATAAGGGTTCTGCTGCCATTCCACCAGAACCCGGTCTGTGCCCAGCGTTTCTGCTTCTCTTAAGAGCCGGGAGCTTTCGCGGTAAGGCCCGTAATCGGTTTCAAGACGCTGAAGCAAGCCCCAGGCTTCGCGGGCATCCGGTTTTTCGCCGCTGCTCAGCAGGCGCTGTGCTTCGCTGTAATAGAATTGCGAAGCCAGCTGCCGGGCTTCGGCCAGCGGTTTGGTGAGATCCGGGATGGCGATGTTCGCCGTGCGGCCTTCTGAGGCAATTTTCAGGGGAAGGAAGGGTTTTACCAGGTTGCCGCGGTAGAGCATGTTTTCGTAAAGCCGCACAATTTCCGGCCAGCGGTCCGGTCGTTGCTCTGTTTTCATCAACCCGATGGCGGAAACATCGCGCTCCATGGCCAGATTGTAGGCCTTTTCAAGAATCAGCGCATGTTCGTCGCTGACCTTGCCTTTGGCCATTTTTTGCAGGGCTTCCTGAAAAGCGACATCGTAATTGCCCTCCAGCAAGTGCCGCTCTGCGGAGCGGCAGCCGGAAATCATCACGAGGGCCAGAACGAGGACAGGCAGAAAATTCGAAAGAGTCATTTTTACACTATTGTTGTAAGGTCGAAGATGCGCTCACACCTTCCAAAACCGGACCGAATTTAAGCAGGGCGAATACTCACATTAGCATTTTTTTTCACACGTAAAGCACTTTTAAGGCGATGTGGAAATCTTTGCTGGAACAGTCACTCAATACAGTTAAAAATGTTGATAATCAAGCACTTTAACGGTCTTAACTTTTTTTTAAAATTCCCTGTACAATACGTGCTCAATAACCATGTGTGCCATTACCTTTGCCGTGGATTTTGAGAACCAGATTCGAACGCAAAAACAGCCTGATCGTGCATTCAGCCAGTAGCCTTCTACCCGGGCGATTCACTGTATACCTTCTTTCTTTTTTCCTTGTTCTATCGCTGACTACCAGCCGCACAAGTGCGGGGGTTGCCGAAGGTCAGGTACTCTACGAAGCCAATTGCGCACGTTGCCATAAACCCTACCAGCGCGGCACAGGTCCGGCGCTGTACGGCGCAACCGAGCGCTGGGCTGATACCACCAATCTCTACGCCTGGATCAAAAACTCCACGGCCTACCTCAAGACCGGCGATCCCTACGCCGTAGCGCTGTGGGAGGAATACCAGAAGTCGGTGATGCCGGCCTTTCCCCAGTTTGAAGACAAGGACATTGCCGACATCCTGGTTTATATCAAAAGCTGGCCACCGGAAACCACAACAACCGCAGGAACTGGTGCAGGAGCTGACCAGGCGCCTTCCGGACCTTCGGTAGATCCGGCCGTGCTGGTCATTATCCTGATTTGCCTGGTCTTTATCGCCTGGTTGCTTGCCCGGGTAGCGTCTTTCCTCCGTCACCGGGTAGCAGAAAAATACAATGAGACCATTCCGGAGCCCGTGCCGTTTCTACAGCGCCCGGGCATGAAGCCCTTGTTTGGAATGGCCGCTTTTGTGCTGGTTTGTTTCCTCGGGTACTCCACTTATGATGGTGCAAAGGCCATCAATCGCCAGGAAAACTATATGCCCGACCAGCCGATCGCTTTCAGCCATGCGATTCACGCAGGAGCCAACAAGATTGACTGCCGCTATTGCCATTCCGGGGCTGAAAAAGGCAAATCTGCCGTGGTTCCCTCCATGAATGTTTGTATGAACTGCCACTACGACGTTAAGCAGGGGGCAGTTTACGGAACCACAGAAATCGCCAAAATTTATAAATCTGTCGGGTTTAATCCGGAGAACAACACCTACACCGGAGTTCAGGAACCGGTGGAATGGGTTCGGATTCACAACCTGGCTGACCACGTTTACTTCAACCATGCCCAGCACACCATGGTCGGTGGCATTGAGTGCCAGACCTGCCACGGACCGGTGCAGGAAATGGAGGTCATGTACCAGTACCAGAGCCTGTCCATGGGCTGGTGCATCAAATGCCACCGCGAGACCGAGGTTAAGTTCGCTTCTAACCCGTTCTACGGTGACTACGAAGAATTGCACAAAGATCTTGCCAGCGGAGATCTCGATGTCGTTCACGTGAAGGACATCGGTGGTACCGAATGTCAGAAATGCCATTATTAATCCAGCCTTAATTCTTTCAACCGGCCTTCCCGCCGTCCTCGCTTAGCTTCCATGGAAAGCAAAACTTACTGGACCAGCCTCAAGGAGCATCAACTGCAAAACGCGGGCAATAGCCGTGACGAATTCAGTGAAGAACTCCCGGTTGACGATACCTTTTCAGGTGATGGCAATCTGAGTGCCGGACGTCGCGACTTTCTCAAGATGCTCGGGTTCAGCATCACCGCGGCCACACTCGCGGCATCGTGTGACTCGCCGGTAAGAAAGGTGATTCCCTATGTCGTCAAGCCGGAAGATGTCACGCCCGGCATTGCAACCTGGTATGCATCCACATTCCAGAACGGTTCCGACTGGTGCCCGATCATGGTCAAAACCCGCGAAGGGAGGCCAATCAAGATCGAGGGCAACCGTTTTTCGTCTATCACGCAAGGTGGTGTGGACACCAAAGCGCTGGCTTCCGTTCTGGGCCTCTACAACAACAAACGGCTGCGCAAAGCCATGCGACGCAGCGAAGAAAGAGGTACCCTGCAGGAAATTACCTGGGATGAAGCGGATACGACCATCACCGGTAAACTCAAAGCCAATCCAAACTTGCGGGTTGCAATCCTCTCGCAAACAGTTTTCAGCCCTTCCACCAAAGCGGCTGTTACCCGTTTCCAGCAGGCTTACCCAAACACGGTGCATGTCGCTTATGACCCTGTTTCCCAGCACGGTGCGCTCGAAGCCAATGCCGCAATGTTCGGTAAGCGTGCCATGCCGGAGTATCGCATCGATAAAAGCAATGTGATCGTCAGCTTTGGTGCCGATTACCTCGGTGCCTGGGGCTGCACCATCCAGAATCAGAAAGGCTGGGCAGCCCGCCGCAAACCGACCCCGGAAGAGCCGGACATGCTTCGCACTTATCAGTTCGAATCCCCGATGTCCCGGCCGACGAAATCCGCGTGACCGGCGGGGCGGCGCGCTCA